>NZ_JYMU01000016.1:0-255496 GCF_000938235.1 Bradyrhizobium sp. LTSPM299 | reverse complement strand
CCGACGGCTCGCCCGCACCCGGTGCAAATAGCCGTAAATGTAAAGCTTCAGCAGGTCGCCCGGCGCATAGGGCGGCCGACCCAGTTCCTCGGCCGCAGCCTTCGAAAATCCCAACTCCGCAAGAGCCAGCGTATCTACAAACGCATCGATCACCCGAACCGGATCGTCGCGCCCCACCACCTCGTCCAGAACCTCAGGAAAAAGCGTCGTTTGATACCGCGACTGGCCCGTCACATGCGCCATCATAACCTCGAATCAAAGCCCGATCCCGACAACAATAGCCGATCAGGTTTTCACACAGCCTGGCAGGCCGGGACCCATAACCACAGGATTGCATTATCAAGGCACGCTGTGGCCCCAGCGTCGCAAAGCAATTCGCATTTGGGGTTATGGGTCCCGGCCTGCGCCGGGACGACACCTGTTGTGTGGTGTGCTCTCGCGCTTATTTACCACCTCAAACGTTGAGGTTCATCCACACCGCCTTGGGCTCCGTAAAGTTGTCGATCGCGGCGGTGCCGTGTTCGCGGCCGAGGCCGGAGTCGCGTTCGCCGCCCCACGGCAACCGCACATCGGTATAGCCATAGGTGTTGATCCACACCGTTCCGGCGCGCGCCTTCCTGGCGAAACGCTGAACGCGCCCGATGTCGGCGCTCCAGACACCGGCCGCAAGGCTATAGGCGGTGCCGTTGGCGATGCGCAGCGCATCGGCCTCGTCCTTGAATTTGATCACACTGACGACGGGACCAAAGATCTCTTCCTGCGAGATGCGCATCTCGTGTTCGACATTGGCGAACACGGTCGGGCGGATGAAATAGCCGCAGTCGCCGACGCGCTCGCCGCCGGTCGCAAGTTGCGCACCTTCCTGTTTTCCGATCTCGACATAGTCGAGGATCGAGCGCATCTGCTTCTCGGAGATCACCGGTCCTAGCACCGTGGCGCGATCCGCTGGATCGCCAATGCGCAAGCTCTCGGCGCGGGCGACCAGGCGCTCGACCACCTCGTCATAGGCCTTCTCCTGCACCAGCACGCGCGAGCCGGCCGAGCAGACCTGCCCGGCGTTGAAGAAGATGCCGGCTGCCGCAGCCTTGGACGCGGCTTCGAGATTGGCGTCGTCGAAGATGACGTTGGCAGACTTGCCGCCGAGCTCGAGCGACACCCGTTTGAAATTGCCGGCGGCGCCCTTCATGATGCCGCGGCCGACGCCGGGCGAGCCCGTGAACGTCACCTTGTCGATGTCGGGATGATTGACCAGCGCGTCGCCGACGACGCGGCCGGGACCGGTCACGATGTTGAGCACACCCTTTGGCAGGCCGGCCTCCAGCGCGAGTTCGGCGATCCGCAGCGCCGACAGCGAGGTCAGCTCGGCGGGCTTCATCACGATCGTGCAGCCGCAGGCCAGCGCCGGGGCGAGCTTCCACATCCCGATCATCAGCGGAAAATTCCACGGCACGATCGCGGCGACGACGCCGACCGGTTCACGGACGGTATAGGTCAGCGCGTCGTCGCGGGTGGAGACCACCTCGCCGCTGATCTTGTCGGCCCAGCCGGCGTAGTAGATCAGCGTGTCGATGGCGGCCGGAAAATCCTGACGCAGCACGCCTGAGATCGGCTTGCCGGCATCGAGGCTCTCGAGCGCTGCGATCTCGTCGGTGTGCTGCTTCAGCAGCTCGGCCCATTTCAGGAGAATGTGGCCGCGCTCCGCGGCGCGCATGGTGCGCCATGGCCCCTCGAAGGCGCGGCGGGCGGCGGCGACCGCACGATCGACGTCGGCCTCATTGCCCTCCGCAGCGGTCGCGATCACCTGCTCGGTGGCGGGATTGAGGGATTTGAAGGTGCGGCCGGACAGCGAGCGGACCCTGGCGCCGTCGATCAGCAGCAGTTCGTCCCTGACGGTCGGCGCCTGGCGGGCGTCATGGTCATATGCAACTGACATCATATTTCCTCCTGGTGTTGTTACCCCAACGTAGGAGGCATTCTCCGCCAGTAAATATGATATCTTGTACCTATTGGTATACCAGGATATGAAGTGTACTTCATAAGTGGCGAACCAAAATGCTGCAGATCGAGATCGAGACCGTCTGGCGTTTTCGGAAAGAGAACAGCCCGCAGACAACAGTCGTGATGCTCGGCATCCTCAACGAGATCCGAAAGACCGGGAAGATCACCAGCGCCGCCAGTCACGCGCATCTGTCCTATCGCCATGTCTGGAACCTGATCGAGCAGTGGTCGGAGTTCTTCGGCGTGCCTGTGGTCGAGACCCAGCGCGGCAAGGGCTCGAAACTGACGCCGTTCGGCGAGAAGCTGGTGTGGGCCGGCGAGCGCATGCAGGCCCGGCTCGGCCTGCAGCTCGAAAATCTCGCGCAGGAGCTGGTCACCGAGATCAAGCCGTTCCTGGAGCAGCGGCCTTCCGTGATCCGCGTCCACGCCAGCCATGGCTTTGCGGTGTCGAAGCTGCGCGAGTTTCTCGATCGCGAGAGCGGCATCGGCGTCGACCTGCGCTATGTCAGCAACCAGAACTCGCTGGTGTCGCTGGCCCAGGGCGCCTGCGATCTCTCCGGCGTGCATCTGCCGCGCGGCGAGTTGCGCGCGCAGGGCATCAAGGCCTGCGCGGAATGGCTCGATCCGCGCGAGGACCGGGTGATCAATTTCGTGACCCGCGAGATGGGCCTGATGGTCAAGCGCGGCAACCCGCTGAAGATCGCCTCGCTGAACGACCTGGTCGAGCGCAAGGCCCGCTTCGTCAACCGCGACCACGATTCCGGCACGCGGCTGCTGTTCGACCAGTTGCTGGCGCTGCACAAGATTCCCGAAAGCCGGATCAACGGCGCGCAGCAGATGGAATTCACCCACGCCGCGGTCGCGGCCTATGTTGCGAGCGGCATGGCCGATGCGAGCTTCGGCGTCGAGGCGGCGGCGCGGCAGTTCGGCCTCGACTTCATCCGGCTGCTCACCGAGGATTATTTCTTCGTCTGCAAGCGCGCTTTCCTCGAGACCGAGCCGATGCAGCGCGTGCTCGATATCATGAAGAGCGGCGAGTTTCACAAAGCCGTGGGCGCCCTGCCCGGCTATATCGCGTCGAATACCGGCGCGGTCAGCGGCGTGAAGGATTTTCTCGACAGGATGCATTCCGACCGTTGAGCCGCAACGCGCTTCGCCGGAATGACGGTGAACAAAGCGGGCGACGATGCCTCCACATCGTCGTCCCGGCCTAGTGCGCAATTGCGCACGGGGGGCCGGGACCCATAACCACAGGGTTGCGTTGTTGAGGCAGGCTGTGGCCCCAGCGTTGCGCATCAACTTGCATTCGTGGTTATGGGTCCCGGGTCAAGCCCGGGACGACAGCGGTGTTTGTGGCGCTGTCCGTGGCCTCAACTAGTGGCTGATCATCCACGGGCGCGCAGTCGGGAATCCCTTCGCGCCGCTCTTGGTCTTTGTCACCAGCCGCGCCGGTTTCTTCTTCCCCGTGGAGCAGCAGCCGCAGCCCGGACCGTGCGAGGCCTTGTACTGATCGAGCGTCTTCGGCGCATGACGGCTCTGTTCGTTGGTGGCGTGCGCCTTGCGCTTGTCCGAGGGCATGCAGAAGAACGCCGGCGCAGTCAGGATGACGCGCGGCGCTTCTGTTTCGCATTGCGGACAGTCCTGCGGCAGGTCGCATTCGGCCATCGGCCGCATGTCGGTGAACGGGCCGCAATCGTTGCAGAGATATTCGTAGACCGGCATTTTGCTATCCTTGCGCAATCGAGTGACGTGCGTCTGGCGGCGGGTGCGGGGCGGCCAATACGCAGCCGTCCCGCACCCTTCGCGCAGGGATCACTTGTCGGGCGAGATCGGCATCTGGATGTCGCCCTTGATGTGCTTGATCGGCCCGGCCGATGACGGCATCACGTCGAAGTCGAAGATCTCCGTCGGCAGCCACAGCGTGGCGCAGGCATTGGGAACGTCGACCACGCCGGAGATGTGGCCCTGGCATGGCGCGGTGCCGAGGATCGAATAGGCCTGGGCGCCGGAGTAGCCGAACTTCTTCAGATACTCGATCGCGTTCAAACAGGCCTGGCGATAGGCGATGTGAACGTCGAGATAATGCTGCTTGCCGGCCTCGTCGACCGAGATGCCTTCGAAGATCAGATAGTCCTTGTAGTTCGGGGTGATCGGCGACGGCTTGAACACGGGGTTCTTGATGCCGTATTTCGCCACGCCGTCCTTGATGATGTCGACCTTGATGTGCAGCCAGCCGGCCATTTCAATGGCGCCGCAGAAGGTGATCTCGCCGTCGCCCTGGCTGAAATGCAAATCGCCCATCGAGAGGCCGGCACCCGGCACGTAGACCGGGAAGTAGATCTTCGAGCCGCGCGACAGATCCTTGATGTCGCAATTGCCGCCATGTTCGCGCGGCGGCACGGTACGAGCGCCCTCAAGACCGATCTTGGCCTTGACGTCGCCCTTGGCCTGGCCGGCATGTGCGGTCGGCGCGAACGGCGGATTGGCGAGGCCGGGCACGCGGGTCGGGTCGGTCGCGATCAGCTCGGCTTCGCGCTTGTTCCAGGTCGCCAGCATCTTCGGATCGGGCAGGCAGCCGATCAGGCCGGGATGGATCAGTCCGGCGAAGTTGACGCCGGGGATATGACGCGACGAGGTGTAGAGGCCCTTGATGTCCCAGATCGACTTCTGCGCCAGCGGGAAGTGATCGGTCAGGAAGCCGCCGCCATTCTGCTTGGAGAAGAAGCCGTTGAAACCCCACAGGCTCTCCTTGAGCGGGCCGACGTCGAGCAGGTCGACGACCAGGAGATCGCCGGGCTCGGCGCCCTTGACGCCGATCGGGCCGGACAGGAAGTGCACGATCGAGAGGTCGATGTCGCGTACGTCGTCGGCCGAGTCGTTGTTCTTGATGAAGCCGCCGGTCCAGTCGACGGTCTCGATGATGAAGTCGTCGCCCGGGCTGACCCACTCGACGATCGGAACCTCCGGATGCCAGCGGTTGTGGATCTTGTCGTTTTCATAGGCCGACTTGTTCAGATCGACCTTGATCAGTGTATCAGGCATCGCGATGCTCCCCTTGGTTTACTGGTTAGACGGACAAATATTTCGAAATCTGCGCGGCATCGACGTTGGCGCGCGGATCGTCGCGGACGATCTCGCCGTTCTCGATGACGAGCACGCGGTCGGCGATGTCGAGTGCGAAGCTCAAGACCTGCTCGGAGACGACGATAGAAAGTCCCCGCTCGTCGCGGATGCGCTTCAAGGTCCGCGCCATGTCCTTGATGATCGACGGCTGGATGCCTTCGGTCGGCTCGTCCAGCAGCAGCACCTTAGGCTTGGTCGCGAGCGCACGGGCGATCGCCAATTGTTGCTGTTGCCCGCCGGAGAGATTGCCGCCGCGGCGGCCCTTCATCTCCAAAAGCACGGGGAACAGTTCGTAGATATCGCCAGGCACCTCAGAGCCACCGGAGACGACAAGCCCGGTCTCGATGTTCTCCTTCACCGTCATGGTGGAGAAAATCATGCGGCCCTGCGGCACATAGGCGAGGCCCTTGGCAACCCGCTGATAGCTCTTCATCGTGCCGAGCTCGGTGCCGTCCATGGTCACCGAGCCGCTCTTGGTCGGCAGGATGCCCATCAGCGATTTCATCAGCGTGGTCTTGCCCATGCCGTTGCGACCCATGATCGCGACGATCTCATTGGACGCGACCTGGACATTGAGGCCGTGCAGCACCTCGCTCTGGCCGTAAGCGACGTGGAGATCGGAGATTGCCAGCATGGCTGCGTTCCTATTTCCTGCGCATGATCTTGTCCGGAAACCGGACGCCACTTTCCGGGATCATGCGCTAGTGCCCCAGATAGACTTCAATCACCTTCGGGTCGTTCTTGACGTGCTCCATGGTGCCCTCGGACAGGATCTGTCCCTGATGCAGCACGGTGACCTTGTGGGCGATGTCCTCGACGAACTTCATGTCGTGCTCGATCACCAGCACCGAACGATCCTTGATGATGCGGTTGAGCAACTCGGCGGTCTTGGCGCGCTCGGACACGCTCATGCCGGCGACGGGCTCGTCGAGCATCAGCAGATCCGGGTCCTGGATCAGCAGCATGCCGATCTCGAGCCACTGCTTCTGGCCATGGCTGAGCTGGTCGGCATAGGTGTTGAGCCGATCCTTCAGGAAGATCATCTCGGCGACCTCCTCGACCCGCTGCTTGACCGCGTCGTCGCGCTTGAAGGCCAGCGACCCGAACACGGTGCGGCCGCGCGGGTAGGAGATTTCGAGGTTCTCGAACACGGTGAGGTCCTCGAACACCGATGGCGTCTGGAACTTGCGCCCGACGCCGGCCTGCACGATCTCGTTCTCGCGCAGCCTGGTCAGTTCCTGGCCGCGGAACTGGATCGAGCCCGATGTCGCCCTGGTCTTACCGCAGATCAGGTCGAGCACCGTGGTCTTGCCGGCGCCGTTCGGGCCGATAATGACGCGGATCTCGTTCTCTTCGACGTAAAACGACAGATCGTTGACCGCCTTGAAGCCGTCAAAGGAGACGGTGAGGCCGGAAACCGCGAGCAGGAAGTCTTTTGGCTGATGACCGATGAGCATAGTGATCCCTCCTCACTCGGCCGGTGCGCCGTCGGCGACATAGCCGGGCGCCGATTTCGGTTTGCGTGATGCCAGCAAGCGGTCGATGCGCGGCTGGACATAGTCCGCCCAGATCCCGGACAGGCCGTTCGGGAAGGCCAGCACGACCGCGATGAACAGCGCGCCGAGGCCGAACAGCCAGAGCTGCGGGAAGGATTCCGAGAGACTCGTCTTGGCGAAGTTGACGAGCAGCGAGCCCCAGACCGCGCCGAAGATCGACATCCGGCCACCGACCGCGGTGTAGATCACCATCTCGATCGAGGGCACGATGCCGACGAAGGACGGCGACATGAAGCCGACCTCGAGTGTGAACAGCGCGCCGCCGATCGAGGCGAACACCGCCGCGGCGCAAAACGCGAAGATTTTGAAGTTTGCAACGCTGTATCCGGAGAAGCGCACGCGGTCCTCCTGGTCCCTCATCGCCACCAGGATGCGCCCGAGTTTTGTCAGGCGGATGAATTGCGCGGCGGTAATACAACCGAACAGCAGCACGACCTCGACGAAGTACAGGATGAACTTGGCGTGGTCGGTGCGGATATCCCAGCCGTGTAGCGTGCGCAGGTCGGTGATCCCGTTGATGCCGCCGGTGTAGCCCTGTTGCCCGACGATCAGGATGGTGAGGATCGCCGCGATCGCCTGCGTGATGATCGCAAAGTAGACGCCGCCGACCCGGCGCTTGAACATCGCAGCACCAATGATGAAGGCAAAGAACGCGGGCACCACAAGGATCGCAATAATCGTCAGTGGAAAGCTATGGAACGGCTTCCAGAACAGCGGTATTTGCGTGATCTGGTTCCAGTCCATGAAATCAGGGATGCCCGGCGTCGACTGGATCTTGGTGTTCGCGACACTGGAGGCCTCGAGCTTCAGATACATCGCCATGCAGTAGCCGCCGAGGCCGAAGAACACGCCCTGCCCCAGGCTCAGAATGCCGCCATAGCCCCAGCACAGCACGAGGCCGATGCCGACGAAGGCGTAGGTCAGATATTTGGCGACCAGATTGAGGCGGAAGATATCCAAGAACAGCGGGAGAATGACAAAGAGTACGAGCGCCAGCGCGAAGAAGCCGATGAGTTCGGAGCGATTGAAAAAGCGCGAGTTGATGACCATGACTTTTATCGCCTGCCTGTTCTTACTTGCGGACCTTGAGCGCGAAGAGTCCCTGCGGCCGCACCATCAGGATCCCGACGATCGTCAGCAGCGTGATGACCTTGGCCATCGATCCCGACAGGAAGAATTCCAGCGTCGACTGGGTCTGCGAAATCGAGAAGGCCGAGGCGATGGTCCCGAGCAGGCTGGCGGCGCCGCCGAACACGACGACCAGGAAGGTGTCGACGATGTAAAGCTGGCCGGCGGTCGGTCCGGTCGAGCCGATCATGGTGAAGGCTGAGCCTGCGATTCCGGCGATGCCGCAGCCGAGGCCGAAGGTGTAGCAGTCGACCTTCTCGGTGTTGATGCCGACGGCACCAGCCATCACGCGGTTCTGCACCACGGCGCGGACCTGCTTGCCCCATTTCGACCAGTACAGCACATAGGCCACCGCAATGGTGATCAGCATGGTCAACGCCATCACGAACATGCCGTTGATCGGGATCTGGATGGAGTCGGTGGCCGGCCAGGAGCCCATCATCCAGTCGGGCAGTTCGACACCGACCTCGCGCGCGCCGAAAATCGAACGATAGGCCTGCTGCAGGATCAGGCTGAGGCCCCAGGTCGCCAGCAGCGTGTCGAGCGGGCGTTTGTAGAGATGGCGTATCAGCGCCCACTCGACCAGCATGCCGAGCGCGCCCGAGGCGATGAACGCCAGTATCATCGCCAGGAAGAAGTAGCCGGGAAACAGCGAGGGCGCGTAGTGCTGGACGGTCGTCGACGTCATCCAGGTGACGTAGGCACCGAGGATCATGAACTCGCCATGGGCCATGTTGATGACGCCCATCTGGCCGAAGATGATGGCGAGCCCCAGCGCCATCAGAACGTAAACGGAAAACAGGATGAGCCCGGCAAAGCCCTGCATCGCAAGGATGGCGCCGAGATCGCCAATTGAATAGTCGCCGAGCATGCCGTTCTCCGTCATTCCAGGGGGCTGGCGCCGCGACGCGTCGCCCGATCGTGGGACGTGGACGGGGACCGTCCACGCCGCGATGCGTTGAGAGAGGGCGCGCTCTTAGGCGCGCGATCTCACTGGTAGCCCTTCGGGAACGGATCCGGCTCGACGAGGTCGGCAGTTTCGAAGATCAGCTCGTACTGGCCGTCGGCCTTGGCGCGTCCGACGCGGGTCTTCGACCAGAGGTGATGGTTCTCGTGGATCCGGACATAGCCTTCCGGTGCGCCCTTGAACTCGACGCCGGGTGAGGCCGCCGCGATCTTGTCGATGTCGAAGGAGCCGGCCTTCTCCGCCGTTAACTTCCACAGCCACGGGCCGAGATAAGCAGCTTGCGTCACGTCGCCGATCACGGTCTTCTCACCCCACATCTTCTTGAAGGCGGGCACGAAGGCCTTGTTGTTGGCATTGTCGAGCGACTGGAAGTACTTCATGCAGGCATAGGCGCCCGCGATGTTCTCGCCGCCGATGCCGTCGATTTCGTCCTCGGTCACCGAGATGGTCAAGAGCGTCTGCTTCGACAGATCGATGCCGGCCGCCTTGAGCTGCTTGTAGAAAGCGACGTTGGAGCCGCCGACGATGATCGCGTAGATCACGTCGGGTTTTGTCAATTTGATCTTGTTGATGACCGAGTTGAACTGCGTGCTGCCCAGCGGGAAGTATTCTTCGCCGACCACCTTGCAGCCCTGCAGATGGCCCTCGATGTGCTTGCGCGCGATCTTGTTCGAGGTGCGCGGCCAGATGTAGTCGGAACCAAGCAGATAGAAGCTCTTCGCGCCCTTGGTCTTGGTGACCCAGTCGAGGCCAGCGATGATCTGCTGGGTCGCTTCCTGGCCGGTGTAGATGACGTTCTTGGACTGCTCGAGGCCTTCATAGAAGGTCGGGTAGTACAGCATGCCGTTGTACTGCTCGAACACCGGCAACACCGCCTTGCGCGAGGCCGAGGTCCAGCAGCCCATCACGGCGGCGCATTTGTCGTTGACCAGCAGCTTCTTGGCCTTTTCCGCGAAGGTCGGCCAGTCGCTGGCGCCGTCTTCCTGGATGAACTTGATCTTGCGGCCGAGCACGCCGCCGGCGGCGTTGATCTGCTCGATCGCGAGCTTCTCGGCCTCCACCGACCCGGTCTCGGAGATCGCCATGGTGCCGGTGACGGAGTGCAGGATGCCGACCGTGACTTCGCTATCGGTGACTGCAAGGCCTGTGGTGTTGACCACGGAAGTTGCAGGGACGTCCGCGAACGAGGGACGCGGCAACATCGTAATAGCCGGCAGCGCGGCCATTCCCATCAAGAGCTTGCGCCGAAGTGGCGACTTCAGGCCTGGTTTTGATACGTCTGACATGAGCACCCCATTGGTTCGAGAACGCTTATTGGTGGGGCAAGGATTGCTTACTTTTGTGCAGCGCACTGATACGTGAGATCGCGTATACTGCACCGCAAAATAGCGACGTAGGTTTCTGGTACGGGATTTGCCAGCAACAAGAGGACTTTCCCGGATCAGGAGTGGGGTGCAGTGGCAGGGCGGCAGCGGATTGACCGCGTCAGGCGCCAGTACAACCAGTGGGTTGCAAACCAGACGCTGGAAGACTACGCGCTCCGCTTCACCGCCAAGAGCGCGCGGCGATGGTCGGCCGCCCGCGTCGCCAATACCGCGCTCGGGGCGATCTCCTTCCTGGCGCTGGAAGCGATCGGCGGCACCATCACGCTGAATTATGGCGCGATGAACGCCTCGGCCGCAATCCTGGTCGTCAGCGTGATCATTTTCCTGTGCGGGCTGCCGATCGCCTACCACGCCGCCAAATGCGGCATCGACATCGACCTGCTGACCCGCGGCGCTGGCTTCGGCTATATCGGCTCGACCATCACCTCGCTGATCTACGCCTCGTTCACCTTCATCTTCTTCGCGATCGAGGCCGTGATCCTGGCGAGCGCGCTCGACATGTGTTTCGGCATTCCCCGCCCGATCGGCTATTTGATTAGCGCGGTCGTGATCATCCCCCTGGTGGTCTACGGCATCACGCTGATCAGCCGGTTCCAGCTCTGGACCCAGCCGCTGTGGATCATCCTCCACATCATGCCGTTCGCGGCGATCGCCTGGGCCAATCCGCATTCATTCGCGGACTGGCGCAAATTCGCCGGCGAGCACGGCGACCCATCCGGCCATCTCGACCTCCTGCTGTTCGGCACCGCGGCGTCTGTTGTGTTCGCGCTGGTGGCGCAGATCGGCGAGCAGGTCGACTTCCTGCGCTTCCTGCCGCGCGACCGCCGTACCTCGCGAAAAGCCTGGTGGATCGCGTTGCTCAGCGCCGGCCCCGGCTGGATCGTGCTCGGCGCACTGAAGCTGCTGGCCGGCTCGTTCCTCGCCTTCTTCGCGCTCAGCCACGGCGTCCCCGCCGAGCACGCTGCCGAGCCGGCGAACATGTATCTCGAGGCGTTCCGTTACGTGCTGTCGCAGCCCGATCTGGCGATGGCGCTGACGGGTACTTTCGTCATTCTGTCGCAGGTCAAGATCAACGTCACCAACGCCTATGCGGGCTCGATCGCCTGGTCGAACTTCTTCTCCCGCCTCACCCATAGCCATCCTGGCCGCGTGGTGTGGCTGGTGTTCAATGTCGTGGTGGCGTTGCTGTTGATGGAGATCGGCGTCTACAAGGCGCTGGAGCAGACGCTCGCGCTCTATTCCAACGTCGCGATCGCCTGGGTCGGCGCGCTGGTCGCCGACCTCGTCATCAACAAGCCACTCGGCTTGCGGCCGCAGCACATCGAGTTCAAGCGCGCGCATCTCTACGACGTCAACCCGGTCGGCGTCGGCGCGATGACGATCGCTACCGTGGTCTCGATCAGCGCGTTCTACGGCCTGTTCGGGCCGACCGCGAAGGCGCTGTCGGCGTTCGTAGCCCTCGCGGCCGCCTTCATCGCCGCGCCGCTGATCGCCTGGGCCACCGACGGCAAATACTACATCGCGCGCAAGCCGAAGCGGAGCTGGCAATACCTCGAGTCGATCCAGTGCTGTATCTGCGAGCACTCGTTCGAGCCGGAGGACATGGCCTCCTGCCCGGCCTATGCGGGCCCGATCTGCTCGCTGTGCTGTTCGCTCGACGCGCGCTGCCATGACCTCTGCAAGCCGCATGCGCGTGTCCAGGCGCAGCTGTCGGAGACGCTGGGCAAATTGCTGCCGCAGCCGATCTACGCCCGCATCAATTCGCAGCTCGGGCATTATCTTGGCGTGTTCCTGGTCTCCGCCGGGCTTGTCGGACTGGTGCTCGGGCTGATCTATCTGCAGACCTCAGCGACCGTGCATGCCGGCCCGTCTTTGGGCGACGTGCTCCTGAAAGTGTTCTTTGCGCTGATCCTCATCATCGGCGTGGTCGCCTGGCTGTTCGTGCTGGCGCAGCAGAGCCGCCGCGCAGCGGAAGAGGAAACAAGGCGGCAAACAACGCTGTTGATCCAGGAAATCGACGCCCACAAGCGCACCGATGCCGAGTTGCAGCGCGCCAAGGAGGTGGCGGAATCAGCCAACCTCGCCAAGAGCCGCTATGTCGTCGGCCTGAGCCACGAGCTGCGCTCGCCGCTGAACGCGATCTCCGGCTATGCGCAGCTGCTGGAGCAGGACAACAGCCTGCAGACGCGGCCGCGCGACCAGGTGCGCGTGGTCCGCCGCAGCGCCGATCATCTCTCGGGCCTGATCGACGGCATCCTCGATATTTCGAAGATCGAGGCGGGACGGCTCTATCTCTCGCGCGACGAGGTACGGCTGACCGATTTCCTCGACCAGCTCGTCGGCATGTTCCGCCTGCAGGCCACCGCCAAGGGCGTCGACTTCGTGTTCAAACGGCCGAACGTGCTTCCCGTCGTCGTCTATGCCGACGAGAAGCGGCTGCGCCAGATCCTGATCAATTTGCTCTCCAACGCGATCAAGTTCACCCAACGCGGCAGCGTGCGCTTCATCGTGCATTATCGCAGCCCAGTGGCCGAGTTCGAGGTCACCGATACCGGGCCGGGCATCAAGTCCGACGATCTCGAGCGCATCTTCGCGCCGTTCGAGCGCGGCGCGCTCGGCGTCTCGCAGCCGCAGACCGGCACTGGCCTCGGCCTGACCATCAGCCGCCTGCTCGCCGGCGTGATGGGCGGCGACATCAAGGTATCAAGCACGGTCGGCACCGGCAGCACGTTCCGCGTCAAGCTGCTGCTCTCCGAAGTCACCAACCCGCGGCGCGATGCGCCGGTCGATGCCCCCGTTTATGGCTATCTCGGTCCGCGCAAGACCATCCTGGTCACCGACGACGACCCGACCCATCGCGACCTGCTGCGCGAGGTGCTGACACCGCTCGGCTTCATCCTGCTCAGCGCCCCTGATGGACCGGGCTGCCTCGCGCTCGCGCAGCATTGCCGGCCCGATCTGTTCCTGCTCGACATTTCCATGGCCGGCATGGACGGCTGGACGGTTGCTGAAACCCTGCGCACCGCCGGCCATCACCAGGCGCGCATCCTGATGGTCTCGGCGAGCGCGCTGGAAGCGCACGGCGCGCCGATGGCGCAGCCGTTCCACGACGGGTATCTGATGAAGCCGATCGACATCCCGCGGCTGCTCGAAACCATCCGCCAACTGCTGAAGATCGAATGGCAGTACGAGGCCACGCAGGTCGTGGCCCCGCAATGGAAGCCCGAGAGCGGCACGCGGCCACCGGTGAAATATGTCGAAGAGCTGATCGGCCTCGGGCAACTCGGCTATATCAGGGCGATCCAGCTCAAGCTCGACGAGATCGGCAATGAACTCCCCGAGCATGCCGACTTCGTCGGACAAATGCGCACGCTGATCGACCGCTTCGATCTCGACCAGTACATGGCGACGTTAAAGACATTGCACAGCTATGACCATTGAACAAAAAAAGCGCGACGTCGCCCTCGTCGTCGACGACTCTCCTGAAACGCTGCGACTCCTGACCGACGCCCTCGACGGCGCCGGCATGACGGTCATGGTGGCGCTCGACGGCGCGTCGGCGATGCGGATCGTCGAGCAGATCACGCCCGATATCGTGCTGCTCGACGCTGTGATGCCCGGCATGGATGGGTTCGAGACCTGCAGGCGGCTCAAGCGCGACGCCGGGCTCGATGGCGTGCCGATCATCTTCATGACCGGATTGGCCGAGACCGAGCACATCGTGCGCGGGCTGGAAGCCGGCGGCGTCGACTATGTCGCCAAGCCGATCGTGGTCGAGGAGATGCTGGCACGCATTCGCGTCCACCTTGCCAATGCGCGGATGACCCAGAGCGCCCGCGCCGCGCTCGACGTCTCCGGCCGTTATCTGCTGGCGGTCAATAGCGCCGGCAAGCTGCTATGGGCGACGCCGCAAGCGCAGAAACTGTTGTCGGATACATTGGCCGATGACGCCGAGGATTTCGTGTTGCCGGACCCGATGCCGCAATGGCTGGACCAGGCGCAGAAGGGCAAATCGGGCGCGAAGACTGCGACCATGGCGTCCCTCCCCGGCAACGAGCAGCTCCGCCTGCAATTCATGGGCAAGCTTGGCCCCAACGAATTCCTGCTGCGGCTTGCCAAGGACACCTCAGGCGACATGCCCGCCGAATTCTCCAGCGAGCTTGGCCTGACCACCCGCGAAGGCGAGGTGCTGTCCTGGCTCTCCAAGGGCAAGACCAACCGCGACATTGCGCAGATCCTGGGCCTCAGCCCGCGCACGGTGGACAAGCATCTGGAGCAGATCTATTCCAAGCTCGGCGTCGAGAACCGCACCGCCGCGGCGGCAATCGCGGTGAATGCAAGACACCGGAAGGGGTGAGGTTTCCTTCTCCCTCGCCCCGCTCTTGCGGGGAGAGGGTTGGGGTGAGGGGCTTTCTCCGCAAACTCGATAACAAATCGACTCGCGGTAGCTCCCCCTCACCCGGATCGCATTGCGCTTCGCTGCATGCGATCCGACCTCTCCCCGCAAGCGGGGCGAGGTAACGTTTAAGGCCGCTTCGCTACCCATCCAGCCCGCTAATATCAGCCACCAGCACCGAGCCCGTCACCGACTCCGTAATGTACAGCCGGTCATGGTTGACGCCACCGATCGCGACATTGGTGCAGCTCTGCCCGGCGCAGGATTTGATCCGCGCGATGCATTCACCGTTCGGCGCAAAGACGAAGACATGGCCGAGCGAAGCGTGCGCGACGAACAGCCGCCCTTTCATATCCATCGTCATGCCGTCGGGTCCGCTCGGCCCGAACATGGTGCAGAAACGTCCGACCTTCGAGACGCTGCCGTCCTTCATGAACGGCGCGCGCCAGACCGCGTTGTCGCGCGTCATCGCGACGAACAGCACGGCTTCATGCGGATCGAGCACCAGGCCGTTGGGACTGATGCCGGTGTGGATCAGGCAATCGAGTTGCCCGTTGCTGCGCAGCCGATAGACCCGACCGGTCGGATCGTGCAGGCCGGTCTGGCCCTGGTCGGTGAAATAGACGTCGCCATTGGATGCGATATGCAGGTCGTTGCAGCCGCGGAACGATTCCGAATTGCGCGAGCGTAAAAGCGGCGTGACCTTGCCCGAGACGGCGTCGAGCTCCACCAGCCCAAGCCTGTAATCGGCAATCAGGATGCGGCCTTTGGCGTCGATCTTCAGCCCGTTCGGCCAACCGTCATATTCGGCGACCAGCGACCACGTCTTGTCCGGTGCGATCCGAAAGATGCGGCCGAACGGGATATCGACGATATAGAGATTGCCCGACGCATCGAACGACGGGCCCTCGATGAAGCAGTCGGTCACCGCGCCCGGCCGGTTGGCATCGGCCCACTCGGTCGCCACCTTGCGGCGGAATTCGGCGGGGACGGCGGAGAATATCCCGGTTGGAATCAGTTTGGGCGGCGTTTCCAGATACATCATTTTTTTGGTTCACCCGTTGGTGGAACGGGTTGGACCATATCGGGTTCTCGCCGTCATTGCGAGCCACCCGGTCGGCGCAACGCGCCGCCGGATCGCTCGCAATGACGTGGAGAGAGTTCAGTTCGCAACGGCCAGCTTGCGCTTGTCGACCTCGACCGGCGTCTGCGCAATCAACCGCTTCAGTTCGGGGATACAGGAGCCGCAATTGGTGCCGGCCTTCAGCTTCACGCCGATCTCCGCCGCCGATCGCGCGCCGGCCGCAATCGCATTGCAGATCGTGTCGCGGCCGACGCCGAAGCAGGCGCAGATCACCGGGCCCGCGCTCGCCACACCCTCCGCCGATTTGCCCGACAGCAGCATGCGGCGTTGCATATCGCTCAACGCATCCGCCGCGAACAGGCTCTTAACGACGTTCCAGTCGCCGGCGTCTCCTGCCGCTCCGACAAACAGACACGCTTCGATGCGATCGCCTCGGAAGGAGGCCGCACGGTAAATGCCGCCGCCGAAATCATTGTACTCCGCAAGGTCGTCGCTCGCCGCGGCGTGCATCCAGGCTTGCCAACCCTTCAAATCGGCATTGTCGGCGAACAGATAGCCGTGGCCACCGGTGACGGCGACGCGTGCAACCCAGGCATGACCGGGCAGCTCCATCGGCATACGCGAGAGCGCAAAACCGCGGAACACATATTCGTAGGGCGCGATCGAAGCCGGTGTCGCCTTGTTCTCGGGCTGACCCGAGAACGGATCGGTATATGGCGCTACCAGCGAGCCGACACGCGCACCGGTCGCGTTCGCTCCGCTCCAATGGATCGGTGCGAACAGCATGCCGCGCTGCTGGCGCTCGCTGACGACGACGCGCAGCGTGCATTGACCATAGTCCGTAGTGATGCGCGCAAAGCCGCCGTCGGCAACGCTGTATTTGAGCGCATCGTCGGGGTGGACTTCGATGAACGGCTCAGGAAGGTGCTGGCCGAGCCGCGGGCTCATACCGGTGCGCGTCATGGTGTGCCACTGGTCGCGGATCCGGCCGGTGTTGAGCCGCAGCGGCCGCGCCGGCGTCGTCTCCGTGCGCAGCGCCGGCATCTCCGGCGCGACGAAGCGCGCCTTGCGATCGTTGCTGTAGAAGCCGCCCTCGGCAAAGAAGCGCGCCTGTGGCTGCGCATCGCGGCTAACAGGCCATTGCACCGGCGCCATGGCGTCAAAGCCTTCGTCGGAGACCGCCTTCAATCCACCGATATCGAAGTCGCGCGCCCCGTTGTTCTCGAACGCCGAGAGCGCGGCGTGCTCGCGGAAGATATCCGCGGCCGACTTGAAGTCGAAGGCGGCGCCGAAGCCGAGACGCCTTGCGACCTCGCTGAGGATCCACCAGTCCGGCTTTGCTTCGCCGGGTGCTTTCAGGAATGTGCGTTGTCGCGAGATCCGCCGCTCGGAGTTGGTCACCGTGCCCGACTTCTCGCCCCAGGCCTCCGCCGGCAGCAGCACATGCGGGCCCGCCACGACGGTGTCGTTGGAGAGTACATTCTCGGAGACGACAAACAGGTCGAGCTTCTTCAGCGCCTCGCGAACGACGTCGGCGTTCGGCAGCGATACCGCCGGATTGGTGCCCATCACCCAGAGCGCCTTGATCTCGCCGCGCCCGATCGCCTCGAACATCTGCACCGCCTTCAACCCTTCATGGGTTGCGATGCGCGGCGCTTTCCAGAACCGCTTGACGCGGTCGATATCCGGCGGGGTAAAGCCCATATGCGCGGCGAGCTGGTTGGCTAGGCCACCGACCTCGCGGCCACCCATCGCATTGGGCTGGCCAGTCAGCGAGAACGGCGAGGCGCCCAGCCTGCCGATCCGCCCGGTGGCGAGATGGCAGTTGAGGATGGCGTTGACCTTGTCGGTGCCCTGCGCGGATTGATTGACGCCTTGCGAGTACAGCGTCACCACCCGCGTCGTTTTGGCGAACATCTGGAAGAACGCCGCGACGTCCCGCTCAGTGAGGCCGGTCGCGAGTGCCGTCGCCGCCAGGCTGCCGGCCATCCGGCGCGCCCGCGCCAGCGTGTCATCAAAGCCCGAGGTAAAACGCTCGATATAATCAGGATCGAGCGCGCCGTTGTCGGCGAGATGGACCAGCAGGCCATTGAACAGCGCGCTGTCGGTGCCGGGCTTCAACCCAAGGAAGAGGTCGTCGTCGCCGACCGTGTCGGTGCGGCGCGGATCGATCACGACGAAACGGGCACCGCGCTTCTGCTTGTTGGCGAGCATCCGTTGGAACAGCACCGGATGGCACCAAGCCGCATTCGAACCGACGAGCACCAGGAGATCCGCCTCGTCGAGATCTTCGTAGCAGCCGGGCACGGTGTCGGCGCCGAAGGCGCGGCGATGGCCGGCGACCGACGAGGCCATGCACAGCCGCGAATTGGTGTCGACATTGGCGCTGCCGATGAAGCCCTTCATCAGCTTGTTGGCGACGTAATAATCCTCGGTCAGCAACTGGCCGGAGAGATAGAACGCCACCGCGCCGGGGCCGTCGCGGGCGACGATGTGCTGGAAGCGGTGCGCGACGTGATCGAGCGCGTCACTCCAGTCGACCCGCTGCATGGCGTCGCCACAGCGGATCATCGGATGCAGCAGACGACTCTCCAGCCCCAGCGTCTCGCCGAGCGCGGAGCCCTTCGAACACAGCCGACCGAAATTGGCGGGATGCTCGGGATCGCCCGAGATCGCCGCCCCTCCGCGGCCATCCGGCGTCGCCAGCACGCCACAGCCGACGCCGCAATAGGCGCAGGTCGTCCTGACGGCGCGGAGGGCGGGATCGACTGCAGTCATCTTACGCCGCCTCCGACTGCATCGCGAGCGAGCGGCCGAATATCATGTCGGCGCGGATCTGCGCGATCGGTTTCCTGTTGCGGATCAGGTCGAGATACCAGAGCGCATCGGCGGTGTCGCCGATCAGCACCGCGCCGGTGAGCCGTCCCTCTGAAATCACGAGCTTCTTGTAGGTGCCATGGTTGACGTCGCGGAGCACGAGGCTCTCGCTGCCGTCGGCGCCCGTGAAATCGCCCGCCGAGAACACGCCGACGCCGGAGACCTTCAGATTGGTCGCAACGACGCTGCCGGTATAGGCCGCATCGGTGCCGGCGAGATGCCTTGCCAGCACGCGCGCCTGTTCATAGGCCGGTTCGACCAGGCCGTAGCAGATGCCGCGATGTTCGGCGCATTCGCCGATCGCAAACACATCGGGCACACCCGCCTGCAAATGGTCGTCGACCATGACACCGCGGTTGACGGGAATGCCGGCGTCACGTGCAAGCGCTGTGTTCGGCCGGATCCCGGCGGCGAAGATCACGGCATCGGCATCGATCAGCCGTCCATCCACAAGTTCGACACCGGTCACGCTGGCTTCGCCATGGATACGTGCGGTGCTGGCATTGAGCAGGATCTCGATGCCCTTGCGCTCGACCAGCGACTTCAACAGCGCCGCCGCTGGCCCGTCGAGCTGACGTTCCATCAACCGGTCCATCAGATGCAGCAGCGTCACCGTGGCCCCCGCCTTGGCGAGGCCGTAGGCCGCCTCTAACCCGAGCAGGCCGCCGCCGACCACGACGACGCGCTTTTTCTGCGCGGCGAGCGTCAGCAGCAGGTCGACGTCGCGGGTGTCGCGAAAGGTATGGACGCCGGCGAGATCGGCGCCGGGGACGTTGAGCCGCAGCGCCGAGGATCCCGTCGCCAGCACCAGTTTGGAGAAGCTGACGCTCTCTTCGTTGGCGATCTTGATCTCGCGACGGCCGACATCGACCTCGGTCGCCATGCAATTGTACTTCAGCGTAACGCCGCGCTCGCGCCACCACGATGCGGGTTTCAGCTCGATCTCGTGCGAGGCGGCCTCGCCGGCCAGCACCGACGACAGCAGCACGCGATTATAGGCGAGCCGCGGCTCGTCACCGATCACGGCGATGGCATAGCGGCCGAGCGCGACCTTCGACAATTCGTCGACCAGACGCACCGCGGCCATGCCATTGCCGATGATGACGAGCGGTTCGCTCATAACAACTCCCTACTCGGCAGCCTGCGCGCTGCCATAGGCTTCGGAAATCATGTAGCTGGACAGCGTGCCGTAGGCGGTGGTCCAGGCGGCGGCCACCTCGGGCGTCCAGGCCTCGCCGAGGCCCTTCTCGAGCGTCCACAACAGCGCGCCGCCGACCACCGGATAGTGCTCGGGCTTGGCGCCGTAGCCGACGTGGCGCTTGGCGAGCGCGCTCGCGGCCGGAAGCACCGCTTCGAGATTGGTCAGTCCGTTGACGACGACAGCCAGCGTCGCCATCAGCTTCTTGCGCTGCTCGGTCATGTCAGATGGAAACATCGCCTTGACGCCAGGCGCGACCTCGAACAGCCGGTCATAGAAGATGATTGCGGCCTGCTCCGAGATCGGCGCCACCTTGGAAAAGGACTCCTGTACCAGCGTCACTTGATCGGGTGTCATCATTTCCTCCTGCTGTTTAGGATTCCTCCCCCTGTGAGCCAGGGAGAGGTCACTGGCGTCTGCGGCTCGGCGCGCCGCACAGGTCCCGTCAGATCCGCGCTCCCGCGAGGCTCGACACGCTGGACGAAGCAGAGCTGCGGCGCAGGTAGTAGAACCAGGTCAGGGCGAGGCAGACCGCGTAGAACACGAGGTAGATTTCCAGCGCGAGCTGCGGTCCACCGGTCACAGCAATCGACTTGCCGAACCCGGTCGGGATCAGATAGCCACCGCAGGCTCCGATGGCGCCGATGAAGCCGAGCGCGGCGCCGCTCTCGATGCTCGCCGTCTTCAGCGCCAGCGCCTTGCCGGCTTCGCCCTTGCCTTTTGCCTTCTGCAGGTTCTCTTCGCGGAAGATCGACGGGATCATCCGGTAGGTCGATCCGTTGCCGACGCCGGTGGTGACGAACAGGATGAGGAACATCACGAGGAAGCCGGTGAAGTCCTTGATCCCGACGAAGTACAGCACACCGATCGTCGCCGCTCCCATCGCGATGAAATTCCAGAACGTCACGATCGCGCCACCGACCTTGTCGGCGAGCAGGCCGCCGAGCGGGCGCGACAGCGAACCAACCAGCGGTCCGAGGAACGCGATGGCGATCGTGACGGCCGGAAACTGCGTCTTGATCAGCAGCGGGAACGCCGCCGAGTAGCCGATGAAGGAGCCGAAGGTGCCGATATAGATGAAGGCCATGATCCAGGTATGCTTGCGGCCGACGATCGCGAGCTGGTTCTTGAACGAGGACTTCGCCGAGGTGAGGTTGTTCATGAAGAACACCGCACCGAACACCGCGATGCAAATCGGGATCACCCACATCAGCCCGGCATTCTGCAGGTAGACTCCGGAGACCGGCGTCGCCTGGTAAAGGTTGAAAATGCCGATGCCCATCAGGATCGGCGTGAGCAACTGCACGCTGCTGACGCCGATATTGCCGCCGGCCGCGTTGAGGCCGAGCGCCCAGCCCTTCATCCGGTCCGGATAGAAGAACGAGATGTTGGCCATGCTCGAGGCGAAGTTGCCGCCGCCGAGGCCGGCGGTGGAAGCGACCAGCAGCATCAGCCAGAACGGCGTCTCGGGCTGGCTGACGAAATAGGCGAGCCCGAAAGTCGGAATGAACAGCACCGTCGCGCTGAAGATCGTCCAGTTGCGGCCGCCGAACATCGTCACGGCGAAGGTGTAGGGAAATCGCATCAACGAGCCGATCAAGCCCGGGATGGCGACGAGCTGGAACAGCTGATCGGTGGTGTAGTGGAAGCCTGCCGCCGGTAATTTGGTCGCGACGATGCTCCAGATCAGCCAGACGGAAAATCCGATGTGCTCGGCCACGATTGACCAGATCAGGTTACGCCGGGCGACGACCTTGCCCTTGGAATTCCAGAACGCCTCGTCCTCGGGATTCCAATCGGAAATCCAGGTCGGGTTCTCCTTGCTCATTACAAATTCCTTTCTGGTCGCTGTCGCTCGAACGCGCGGAGACACGCTCCGGGAAGGCCCCAGCGTTTGCGGTGTCAAAATTCGGATGATTGGTTTCGAAGGACGGCGTCAATGGCGTCAGGCTGACTCATTCAAGCTTCGTGCCAAATCGCACGCGCAACGAAATACGAACAGTTACAATGGGTTGCTTCAGTCGCACGAATCTCTGACGGATCATGTCGCGCATTGAAAACCGGCGATTCGCTCAATCGTTGTGCGTCGCACAATCATCAAGCACACCGCTTATGAAATGAGCAAGGCAGGGAACGCGAGGCGTGAGCGAGGCCTGCTATCAAGCGATCCGCGCACAGAAATAACCGGAAACTTCGACGACTTCGCTTGGTCGTCCCTTGGGCGTCCGTTGGCATAAGCGTTGCTTTGAATCGTATCAGTCAACGAGGACTACAGGTCAGCCGGATTGTCGAGGCCAGCATTTGGCCGAGGCTCCCGGCGGCTTCCAAGCCGCTTTGCCGAGAGATCTCGGTGCAGTCGTCGTGACGCCATTTCACAGGGCATTCGCACCATTGCGCCGGTCCCCGCGGTTATCCGCGGCGCAGCTCCGCGCTGAGCAATCGGTGCTCTCTTTCATCAGACGCAAGAGGAATCACGATGTCCTATCTCGCACCTTCCGAATTCGTCACCAAGATGGTGGACGCGGGTGAGTCCAAGGTCTTCATGTCCACCAGGGATACGGTCATCCGTGCCTACATGGCCGGCGCAATCCTCGCGCTGGCAGCCTGGTTCGCCGTGACCATCAACGTCAACACGGGCCAGCCGATCGTCGGAGCCTTGTTGTTTCCGGTCGGCTTCTGCATGCTCTATCTGCTGGGCTTCGATCTGCTGACGGGCGTATTCGTGCTCTCGCCGCTTGCGCTGCTCGACAAGCGCCCCGGCGTCACGATCGGCGGCGTTCTGCGCAATTGGGGCCTCGTGTTCATCGGCAACTTTGCCGGCGCGCTGACGGTGGCGTTCATGATGGCCTTCGTCACGACGTTCGGCTTCACCCAGGATCCCGATAAGGTCGGCGCGGCCATCGGAAACATCGGTGAAAGCCGAACGCTGGGCTACGCCGCGCATGGTGCCGCCGGCATGGCGACGCTGTTCATCCGCGGCATGCTGTGCAACTGGATGGTCTCCACCGGCGTCGTCGGCGCCATGATCTCTACCTCGGTGCCCGGCAAAGTCATCGCGATGTGGATGCCGATCCTGGTGTTCTTCTACATGGTGTTCGAGCATTCCGTGGTGAACATGTTCCTGTTCCCGTCGGGGCTGATGCTGCACGCGAAGTTCTCGATATTGGACTACTTCATCTGGAACGAAATCCCGACCGTACTGGGCAATCTGGTCGGCGGCCTCGCCTTCACTGGACTAACTCTCTACGCGACCCACGTCCTGACGCAGCCAAAGCGCGAACCCGCCAAGACGGCTGCGACCCGCGCTGCGGCCTGATCGACTGCGCCTAAAGAAGGGGCCGCGCCCGGATAGGGTGCGGCCCCTCATCGCTTGCCGTCGTTTCGGCTGATGGCACCGATCCCGCTTCAAGCGGGCTCGGCTACCTTGGTCCCGAGCGGCGCAGGCGCCATTCCGCCACCGGGCTTCACGCGGAACTCATAGGTCATCAAATTCCACGGACCGTCGGACGTCTTGCCGTCCGGCATCACCGGATCGGTGCGCTTCTCGACCTTGGCGATCAGCTCATTCTTCACGCCGAACACGACGTCGGAGTCGATGTACTTGTCGCCCTCCATGAAGACATGCGTGATCAGCGGCTCGTAGCCCTTGGCGTTGACCAGGAAGTGGACATGTGCCGGCCGCATCGGGTGACGGTTGGTCTGGGTGATCATCTGCCCGACCGGGCCGTCGGTCGGGATCGGATAGCTGCACGGCACGATGGTGCGGAAGAAGAAGCGGCCATCGGCATCGGTGACGAAGCGGGCGCGCGACGACGGGCCTTCCGTGGCGTAGCTCGGCTTCTGCGAGTCATAGAACCCATCGTCATCGGCGTGCCAGATGTCGACCGGTACATTGGCCAGCGGCTTGCCCTCGAGGTCGGTGACGCGGCTCTGCACGAACATGCGCTCGCCAGGCAGGCTCGCCGAGATATCGGTGCCGTGCGGCGCCACCTTGTGCTCGCCGACATAGAACGGACCGAGCACCGTGGTCTCGGTGGCGCCGTCGCGATCCCTGTGGTTGACCGCGTCGACCAGCATCGACACGCCGAGCACGTCGGAGAGCAGGATGAACTCCTGGCGGATATCGGTGCACTTCTGGCCGGTCCGGGTCAGGAAATCGATCGCGTAATCCCACTCCTCGAATGTGAGATCGGTCTTGCGCACATAGTCGTGCAGCGACCTCACCAGTTCCTGCAGCAGGAACTTGGCCCGCGGATCGGGCGTTTTGTCGAAGCTGTGGATCACGGCGGCGGTGAGCTCGGTGTCGTTGAACTCTGTCATCTCTGCGTTTCCGTTGAGGTCGCTTGTTGAAGTCCCTTGGGGGTTGAAGTCCCTTGGGGGGCGCGATTGCAGGCGGCAGCCTACACCACCGCCGCAGTGCAGGTAAGCGGCGGCCGGTTGGTGCAACAGACACTTTTCGGCTATCAAGGCCCCCTTTGCCAGCCGGAGATAAGCCCGATGTTAGCCCCCACCCCTGCCTCGCCCGAATCCGCGGGAATGTCGACCACAGCGCTGAACCGCCTCGAAGCGCATCTGAAGACCCGCTACATCGATTCCGGCCGATTTCCCGGGACCCAGACCCTGATCTACCGCCGCGGCAAGATCGTCCATTCGGCGGTCCAGGGCTTTGCCGATCTCGAGCGCAAGGTGCCGGTCAAGGACGACACCATCTTCCGCATCTATTCGATGACCAAGCCGATCACGTCTGTCGCCTTCATGACGCTGGTCGAGGAAGGCCGCGTCGCGATCGACGAGCCGGTCGCCAAATACATTCCGGAGTGGAAGAATCTCGGCGTCTTCGTCGCCGGCAATGCGCCGGCTTTCATGACGCGCCCGCCGACCCGGCCAATGCTGATCGTCGACCTGCTGCGGCACACGTCGGGTCTCACTTACGGCTTCCAGCAGCGGTCCAACGTCGATGCGGCCTACCGCGAAAAGAAGATCGGCGAGGTCATCAAGGCCGGCACGCTCGACGGCATGATCGAAGATCTCGCGAAAATCCCGCTGGAGTTCTCGCCGGGCGAGGCCTGGAACTATTCGGTCGCCACCGACGTGCTCGGCTATCTCGTCGGCAAGATCTCCGGCGTGCCGTTCGAGCAGTTCCTCAAGGAGCGTATCTTCAAGCCGCTCGGCATGAACGACACCGACTTCTTTGTACCGGCCGACAAGGCGCATCGCTTTGCCGCCTGCTATTCGGCCGATCCGCAGGGCGGCATGACCTTTCACGCCACCGAGCGCAAGGGCTCGCTGACGCTGCAGGACGACCCGACCACGAGTTCGTTCCTGTCGCCGCCCTCGCTGATCTCGGGCGGCGGCGGGCTGTGCTCGACCGCGGCCGATTACCTCACCTTCTGCCGGGCGCTGCTCAATGGCGGCGAACTCGGCGGCATCAGGCTGCTGGGCCCGAAGACGCTGAAGCTGATGACCTCGAACCATCTGCCGGGTGGCGTCGACCTGCCGGCGATGTCGCGTTCGCTGTTCAGTGAAGCCGCCTATAACGGCATCGGGTTCGGCCTCGGCTTCGCCGTCACCATGAACCCGTCGCAGACCCTGATCGCCGGCAGCCCGGGCGAATTCAACTGGGGAGGCGCTGCGACGACGTCGTTCTTCATCGATCCGGCCGAAGAGCTGATTACGATCTTCATGACGCAGGTGCTGCCGTCGAGCGCCTATCCGCTGCGGCGCGAACTTCGCACGATGGTTTACGCGGCGATCACCGAGAGCAATCTCTGACATCTGCGATTCCGCGGCGCACACCGGGCGCCGTGGAACTTTCCTGACAACTGGAGCGTTTTCGAGCGAAGTGGATACCGGTTCGCGTGAAGAAAACGCGTCAAAACAAGATTCTAGAGCCCGGTTCCGATTCCATCGGAACGGAAAAGGCTCTAGCTATTTCCTTCGTGAATCTAGCCCGCTTCTCCTAAGCTCGCGCCAATGGGCATCGACCTGGGACCCCCGTGCCGAAACTGACATTGCCAGTCCGTCTCGCGCTGCTGGTGGCGGGAACGATGTTGCCGCTGATCGTGTTCGCGGTCGGAATCGTCTTCCACAATTACGGACAGGACCGCAAGGACGCCACCCAGCGCGTGCTCGAAACCGTCCGCAGCATCCGCCTCGTGCTGGACGCCGAGATGCAGCGCATGACCGGCGGGGTGCAGGTGCTGGCGCTGACCGAATCCCTGCGCAACGGCGACTTCGACCGCTTCCGCCGCATGTCCAATGGCTTCCTCGACCAGTACGGCAAGGACGGCGTGCTGATCGTCGCGGATCGTCAGGGGCGCCAGCTATTTTCCTCGGTCACGTCAGATACCGCGAGCCTGCCGCTGCGCAACAACGTCGCTATCGTCGAAAAGGTGTTTTCGACCAAGCGCCCGCAATACTCCAATTTGTTCGTCGGCGCGGTGAAGAAGCGCCCGGTCGTCACCGTCGAAGTGCCGGTCATGCGCGACGGCGAAGTGCTCTACGACGTTTGCTTCAGCCCGCCGATCGATATCTTCCAGACCATTGTCGAGAAACAGCGTCCGAGCCAGGACTGGACCATTTCGATCTTCGACGGCGAAGGCGTCAACTTTGCGCGCGTCCCGAGCGCGCATGACGGCGTCGGCCAGCGCGCCTCGCCCTCGCTCCAGGCCGAGATGTCCCGCCACGACGAGGCGACCTTTCCGACAGTGTCGCTCGAGGGTGTGCACCTGATCACCAGCGTCGCACGATCGCAGATCACCGGGTGGACAGTGGCCGCGGGGATCGCGGAAGGCTCGCTGGTGGCGCCGCTCTGGCGCACACTGGCGATCACCAGCGTGATCGGCGGCGTGCTGCTCCTGGTCGGCCTCGGCTTTGCGTTGCGGATGGCAACCACGATCGCGCGCGGCGAGATGCTGCACGATCTCCTGATCGAGGAGCTCAACCACCGCGTCAAGAACACACTGGCGCTGCTGCAGTCGATCGCCACGCAGACTTTCCGCAGCGCCAGCCGCGCCGAGCGCTCGAAATTCGAGGGACGGCTCGGCGCGCTGGCCGAGGCGCACAATCTGCTCAGCACGGAGAAATGGCAGGGCTCCGACCTTCAGGACGTGATCGGCCGCGTGCTGCAACCCTATCTGCTCAACGCTCCCGAGCGGGTCAGGATGTTTGGACCGCGTGTACCGCTGTCGCCGCGGCTGGCCGTGGTGCTGTCGATGATCGTGCATGAGATGGCGACCAACGCCGCCAAGTATGGCGCGCTGTCCAACGAGACCGGCACCGTGACGCTGGATTGGGACATCCGCGAGGACGGCTCGGACCGGAAACTCGGGATGATCTGGACGGAGGCGGGCGGCCCGCTTGTGACGGCTCCGATCCAGCGCGGCTTCGGCTCGCGGCTGATCGAGCGCAGCGCCCGCGATCAGCTTGGCGGCGAAGCCACGGTCGATTTCCTGCCCCGCGGCGTCGTCTATACCCTGACCTGCACGCTCGAAAACGACGGCTGATCCGGACAGATTCCGCAACATCTGGAAAGGCTTGCTCGGCCCACGAGGTTGCCGCCGCAACCAGCATTGCGGTCCGTCGGCACGAGACTTCATGCGACCATTTTGGCACGTAAGTTGCTACGATATTGCCGGTTCGGGCCGGCTTAAATCAGGGGGAATTCATGTCGACCATTGCAGCGGTAGCCACCGAAACGCGCAAACCACTTTACTCGTCGTTGTTCGTCCAAGTGCTGGTCGCGCTCCTGCTCGGCATCGTGCTCGGCATGGCCGTGCCGGATTTCGCCATCAGCCTGAAGATCCTCAGCGACGCCTTCCTGAAACTGATCTCGATGATCGTGGCGCCAATCGTGTTCTGCGTGGTGGTGCACGGCATCGCGGGCGCCGGCGACCTCAAGAAGGTCGGACGCGTCGGCGTCAAGGCGCTGGTCTATTTCGAGACGATGACGACCGTCGCGCTCGTGGTCGGTCTGGTCCTGGCCTACCTGTTTGGCCCCGGCCACGGCATGAACATCGACACCTCGACGCTGGATGCCAAGGCGCTCTCCAGCTACGCCAGCAATGCGCAGAAGCTGAAGGGCGAAGGCGTCGGCAGCTTCCTGATGAACATCATTCCGACCACCTCGTTCGACGCGCTGTCGCGCAACGACGTGCTGCAGGTATTGTTCTTCGCAATCATCTTCGGCACCAGCCTGGCGCTGGTCGGCGGCGAGAAGAGCGAGAAGATCTCCTCCTTCATCGACGCAATATCGACCGTGCTGTTTCGCGCCATGGGCCTGATCGTGCGCGTCGCCCCGCTTGGCGTGCTCGGCGCGGTCGCCTACACGGTCGGCAAATACGGCGTCGGCTCACTCCAGCAATTGCTGTCGCTGGTCGCGCTGTACTATGTCTCACTCGCGATTTTCGTGCTCGGCGTCCTCGGCGGGGTGCTGGCGCTCGCCGGGATCAACATCCTCAAACTCCTCGGCTACCTGCGCGAGGAGCTGACGATCGTGCTGGCGACGGCGTCGTCGGACGCCGTGCTGCCGCAGATCATGCGCAAGCTCGAAGCGCTCGGCGTCAAGAAGTCCGTCGTGGGTCTCGTGATTCCGACCGGCTACTCGTTCAACCTTGACGCCTTCTCGATCTACCTCACGCTGGCGGTCGTGTTCATCGCGCAGGCGACCAACACCCCGCTGTCATTTGGCGACCTGCTCCTGGTGCTCGGCGTCTCGTTGATCACCTCGAAAGGCGCGCATGGCGTGCCGGGCTCGGCGATCGTCATCCTGGCGGCGACGCTCAATGCGGTCCCGAGCATTCCGGCGATCGGCCTCGTGCTGGTGCTGTCGGTCGACTGGTTCATCGGCATGGCGCGCGCGCTCGGCAATTTGATCGGCAACTGCGTCGCCACCGTCGTCGTCGCGGCATGGGAGGGTGACCTCGACCGTGACCAGGCCCACCGGGTGCTCGACGGCGCCGAGACGGTGGATGTGACCGCGGGCTGAGGCAACGGTTCGGACAAACGGCCCCCCGCGCGCACCGCGGGGGGTGCGACCAAATCGCGCACACGTCAATGTGATTCAACCGACGATTGAAGGAGGGTTTACTTGACGAGCTTCAAATAGGGCGGCAGCGGCTTGGCCGACTGCTGCTCGTCCGATGCCATCATGTCGCACAATGCTTTCAGCTCGGAATCGGTCACCTTGTGGAGCTCCATCCGAAGTTCAAGGATGGCGAGAGACAGAAGCCGCGCGGTCTCCGCGCTTGCCCGGTCGAGCAGAAATGCCTGGCACTCCTCCAGGGTCGCCAGAAGCGACAGCAACCTTTCTTCCGTACTTGCGACCGGCATATCTTCCACTCCCGAAGCCGCGAGGTAGAGTCGAGGCGTTTCCCTCTTTCGCTTCATTGGCCTCTCCCGCAAGGGCTCGCCGGCTTGTGGTCAGGCGCACGCGCGCTCTGGATGATTCAGAACTTTTGGGCAATTGTCCAGCAACTTCCGGAAGCCTGATTTGGACTTACGCCAAAGTTTTGCGGAGTCTCGTCGCGGCGCGGCCCCTCGATTTCGGCCACCAGCAGGGGTTGCATCCAAACATGGATGCCCGTAAGATAGATGTGCGCCCGTAGAAATACGGGCCGCGTGTCAGTGCCGCCGGTAAGCATGCGCGCAAAATCTGTGACGATCAAACTCGCGCTAGTTGTGGTTCGGTCAATATTTTGCCAAATGTGGAAGGCGGGGTGTCGAGAGGCACCTTGGCGCGATCGACTTTAGGTAGTCGGCCACGTCGGTGTCAGGATGATTCCTTTGCGCAGATGCGCTTGGGTATGATCCACGACTGGGTTTTCGTCGTTCTCACGATGAACTGACGAAGCACATGAGCTTTAACGCGGTACATCATGGACGAGTCCCTGACCTATCCGGGCCAGGGATTCCTGATTGAAGGACGGGTCACCAGAATGAACAGATCAGCAGCAAAGAAGATGAAGCAGCGCAGTGCCGGCAAACCGGACATTGAGTTGGGCAAGCGGATTCGCCTGCGGCGTGTGGAGCAGAAGATCTCGCAGGCCGAGCTCGGCGACAAGCTTGGCGTCAGCTTCCAGCAGGTTCAGAAGTACGAAAAGGGTGTCAACCGCGTCGGCGCCGCGCGCCTTCAGTCGATCGCGAGCGCGCTCGATGTGCCGGTCACCTTCTTCTACGACGGTGACGGCAAGGCCCGCGAAGTCGAAAGCCTTCTGTTCCTGGACAGCGCGTTCAGCCTGCGGTTGCTGCGCGCCTACAGCAAGATCAAGGACCAGACCGTCCAGCGTCAGCTGGTCTCGTTGATGGAATCGATTGCCGCCAACGAAGCCTGAGCGGCGTCCTAGGTCGGATCGCTGCGCCACGAAGGCGATCGACCGGACGGATCCGCCGTGACCGCAACGTGGTGCGCTGATCGCAGCCGGAAGAATATCACAGCGCTGCCATCGCAGATGGCGGCGCTTTTTTTTGTTGCTAGAGCGTTTTCCAGCGAAGTGGATACCGGTTCGCGCTGGGAAAACGCGTCAAACCAAGAATCTAGAACCCCGTTCCGATTCCATCGGAACGGAAATGGCACTAGTGGATCTGGGCACCGGATTTCTGCACGATCACGGCCCAGCGATCGACCTCGGCCCTGATGTAGGCTGCAAAACTATCCGGCGTCGATGCAGGCAACGGCTCGAGCGCGAGCGACGTGAGCTTGGCTCGGGTCGCCGGATCGGTGGTCAGCCGGCCGATCTGCCCCGCGAGCTGATCGACGATGCCGCGCGGCGTGCCTGCAGGCGCAACCACGCCCTGCCACGCCACCAGGTCGAAGCCCGGCAACCCGCTCTCCGCAAGAGTCGGAAGATCCGGCGCTGCTGCGACGCGCTTCGCCGTGGTGACGCCAAGCGCCCTCACCTTGCCCTCGCGAATCTGTTGCAGCGCCGGACGCAGGTCGACCACCATGAAGGGAATGTGACCGGCGACGACATCAAGCAGCGCCGGCATGCTGCCACGATAAGGCACGTGGCGGATGTCGATGCCTGATGCCGCCTTCAGCATCTCCGCACCGAGATGCTGCGGACTCCCGTTACCAGCGGATCCGTAGGCCAATCCCGGTTTCGACCTGGCATAGGCGATGAATTCGGTCAGCGATTTCACCGGAATCGCAGGATTGACGACCAGCACGAAGGGGACGCCGGCGATCAGGGCGATCGGCGCGAAATCCTTGACGGGATCGTAAGGCAACTCCTTGTACAGCGCCTTGTTGATGGCAAGCGTCGTCGAGGTCGCCATCAGCAGCGTGTACCCGTCCGGATCGGATTTGGCGACCAACTCGGCGCCGAGCGTGGTTCCAACACCGGGTCTGTTCTCGACCGTGACGCTCACGCCAAGCCCGCCCTTCAGATGGTCGGCGACCAGCCGGCCCAGCAGATCCGTGGTACCGCCGGCCGGATACGGCACGATCAGCTTGATCGCATGATTTGGATAGACGCCCACCGCCAGCGCCGGCAGGTCGGCCAGCAGCAGCAGCGCGCCGCTTCCTGCGAGGACATTCCGACGTGTCTGTGACATGGCATTTCCTCCGGCATTCCCCCTGCTCTTTTTCTTGGCATGTTGCGAACCATACTATCCGCCAACACGACATATCAGCGAAACAAGAAACCGATTCGGGGCGCCAGCGTGGTCGGAAGGTTGCGGCGCTGCAACAGCCGCAACCAAAACTTAATCAAGACGCAACGCTCTTGGGATAAACCATCACGCCCGCTCGAACTTGCCGCCATTTCTTACGTCCGGCCAAAGGGCCGATTTTGACTCCAGCGCCACGCGCAATCCGGGGAAACGCGATATGCAGAGAGTGACACTCGTTGCCTTGGCCACGATGCTTTCGGCTCTGCCGGCATTCGCCCAGACCGCTGGCGCACCCGGACCGGCCGCGGCACCCCAACCTCATCATGCTACGCCCGCGGCAACTCCGGCGGCCACGCAAGCAAACCAGGCAAAGCCGGCCGCACCCGCCTCCACTCCCGAATCGCGGTCAGCCGCCGCGCTCGCGCTCTCCCACGAACCGACCTACGACCAGGGCACCGCGCAACGCATTCGCGAGGCGGCGCTCAGCTATTCCGATCTCGCCGTCCGCGGCGGATGGCCGACGATTCCGGCGGACGCGAAATTCGCATTGGGTGTCGAGGGGGCCAATGACGACCTGCTGCGCAAGCGCCTGATCATCACCGGCGACCTCGCCACCGACAAGGCCACCGGCCCCTATGATGAGGCTCTCGCCGAGGCGGTGAAGCGCTTCCAGGTGCGCCACGGCCTAGCCGCAACAGGCACGGTGACGCCGCGAACGCTGGCCGCGCTCAACGTTCCCGTCCAGAAGCGGATCAAGCAACTCGAGGCGTCGCTGGAGCGGCTCGCCCAGACCGATTTCCAATTCGGGCAGCGCTACGTCGTCGTTAACATCCCTGCCACCTTCGCCGAGGCCGTCGAGGACGACAAGGTCGTGCGGCGCTATCGCGTCATCGTCGGCAAGACCGAAAAGCCGTCGCCGACGCTCACCGCCGAGATCACCAGCGTCAATCTCAATCCGACCTGGACGGTGCCGTCGTCGATCACGAAGACGGAAATCTCGGCGCATATGCGCAAGGACCCCACCTACCTGTCGCGCATGCACATGGAGGTGCTCGACGCCCACGACAACCCGGTCGATCCGAATTCGGTCGACTGGTCCGGCAACCACACGCCGAACGTCACGGTGCGTCAGCAGAACGGCACGTGGAACGCGCTCGGCGCGGTCAAGATCGATATGCCGAACTCCTATTCGGTCTACATGCACGACACCAACCAGCACAGCCTGTTCAGCGACGACTACCGCTTCGATTCGCATGGTTGCTCGCGTGTCGACAACGTCCGCGACCTTGCGGCGTGGCTGCTCAAGGACCAGCCGCAATGGACGCGTACCTCCATCGATGCGGCGATCGCCACCGGACAACGTCAGGACGTCCGGATGCTGAAGAAGGTCCCGGTCGCCTGGATCTATCTCACGGCATGGATGACGAAGGACCAGACCGTCCAGTTCCGCAACGACATCTACGACCAGGACCAGCAATTGCTGGAAGCCACCGCCGAGGAAGCGGCCTTCTTCAACAAGGCCGTCGAACATCCGCTGACCGCGCATCTCGCGCAGTAACGCAACGCTTCGCCATTCTGTCGCGCGGCCAATTGTCGCCCGACAGTCGAAGCGACTTTAGAACTCCGCATTCTCCCTGTTGAACTTACGTCCGTGAAACCAAATGCACGGGCTCGTCTTTTTGTCGCAGCAACGAAGCGGCCGCATGGACGTTTTCAGACTTCAACCAAGGAGATCGCAATGAATATCAAGCTTGCTGTTATTGGACTGGCCGCTTTGGGAAGCGCAGCCTTGATGCCGGGCGCGGCGTCGGCGATGCCGAACGGGCTTCCGCAAGCCAGCCACATCGCAGGCGAAACGGCCGGTGTCGACCAGGTGCGCTATGTCTGCGATTCCTGGGGCCGCTGCCACTGGCGTCCGGGCGCTTACGGCGCCTATGGTTACGCCGGACCGCGCCATCACGGATGGCATCAGCGTCCGCATTTCCAGCGCCCCCATCATCAGGGGCCGCGCCACCACGGTGGACATGGTCATGGTGGACATCACGGCGGCGGACACCGCCGCTAAAGCATGATCCGGAAAAGTGCGTAGCGGTTTTCCCTCGCGACAAACGCATCGCGTTTGCGCGGAGATCATGCTCAAACAATGGTCAGCGAGGGGGCTTCGGCCTCCTCTTCCCGTCACCCCCGCGCAAAGGCTTCGCCTTTGTCGCTGGAGGAGCGCGTAGCGCGTCTCGAAGGGTCGACGGCCCGGCTGTGGCCGTACATGCTTCGAGGCTCGCTCCGCGAGCACCTCAGCATGACGGAATGAAGATCGAGCGTCCGGCCACCCCTACTCTACAGCGCCGCCAGCACCGCCTTCGCGACGTCGGCGGTGCCATTGCGGCCACCGAACTCAAACGGCTTGATGCCGTCGGCATAGACCTTGTCGACGGCGCGCTCGATGCTTTCAGCCGCCTCAGTCGCACCTTCCAGACCGTGTTTGTCGGCGAGCCAATCCAGCATCATCGCGACCGAGAGGATCATCGCGGTCGGGTTGGCCTTGCCCTGCCCCATGATGTCGGGCGCGGTGCCGTGGCACGGCTGGAACACCGCATAGCGGTCGCCGATGTCGGCCGACGGCGCCATGCCCATGCCGCCGATCAGGCCGGCGGTGAGGTCGGACAGGATGTCGCCGAACATGTTCTCGGTGACCATGACGTCGAAGTCCCACGGACGCTTCACCAACGCCGCTGCGGTCGCATCGATGTAGAGGTGGTCGGCCTTCACGTCGCGATGACGTTTTGCGGTCTCGTCGAAAATCTCGCGGAAGAATGCAAACGCCTTGAACACGTTCGCCTTGTCGACGCAGGTCAGCCTGCCATTGACCCGGCCGCGCGCCTTGCGGCGTTCGGCGAGGCGGAAGGAAAATTCGAACAGCCGCTCGGAGGTGTGCCGCGTGATCACCATGGTTTCACGCGCCTCGCTGTCGGTGACGACGCCCTTGCCCATCGAGGCGAACAGGCCCTCGGTGGATTCCCTGATCACGACCAGATCGATCCCCTTCTGATCGGCGCCGACAATCGTGCTCGGCACCCCCGGAATCAGCCGCGCCGGACGCACGCCGGCATAGAGGTCGAAGATCATGCGGAGCTCGATCTGCGGCGCGATCTCGGTATTGTCAGGATAACGCACCGACGGCAGGCCGCAGGCACCGAGCAGGATCGCATCTGCCTCCTCACACAGCTTGATCGTGCTCTCCGGCATCGACTTGCCGGTTTCCTTGTAATTCGTGGCGCCGGCCGCCGCCTCGGTGAAACGGAATCTGAGGTCCGTCCTCGCCTCGATCTTGCGCAGCACCTCGAGCGCAGGCGCCATCACCTCCGGCCCGATGCCGTCGCCGCCGAGGACTGCGATGTGAAGTGCGTTGTTGGCGGACATGGGGATCTCCAGAACACGACTGTCATTCCGGGGCGCGAAGCGAACCCGGAATCTCGAGATTCCGGGTCTGGTCCTTCGGACCATCCCGGAATGACGGCTGAGAGTTACGGCGTCAATACCGCACGCCCGACCAGCCTGCCCTTCTGCAGATCCGTCAGCGCCTCGTTGACCTTGGCAAGCGGCATCGGCGTCACCGGGATCGCCGGAATTTTCTTCGTGCGCACGAGGTCGAGCAGCTCCTGCGTCTCGCGGAGGTTGCCGACATAGCTGCCCTGGATCGTGACCGCCTTGATCGGGATCAGCGGCAGCGCCCAGGGGGCGCCGCCGCCGAACAGGCCGACCATCACGAGCTTGCCGCCCTTGGTCAGGCAATCGAAGCCGAGTTGCGCGGTCTGGGCATTGCCGACCAGATCGATCGCGGCGCGGATCGGCTGGCCCGCCTTCTTCGTCAGCTGCTCCAACGCATCTGGCGCGTTTCCGTCGACGGTCGCGAGCGCACCGGCGGCCTCGGCCGCCTCGCGCTTCCTGGCATCGATATCGACCACGATGGCGCCCTTGCCGCCCATTGCCTTCAACAGCGACAGCGCCATCAGGCCGAGGCCGCCAGCGCCGAAGATCACGATCGGCGAGTCGAAATCCTTCTCGACCTTTTTCAGCGCGCTGTAGGTCGTGACGCCGGAGCAGGCGTAGGGCGCCGCCGTGATGGGATCGAGCCCCCTGAGGTTGAGCAGATATTTCGGATGCGGCACGGTCATGTGATCGGCATAGCCGCCGTCGCAGTAGACGCCGAGCGCATTCGGCTTGACCGCGCACATGTTCTCGTCGCCACCGAGGCAGGTCGGGCATTTGCCGCAGCCGAGCCAGGGATAGGCCAGCGCGACGTCGCCGATCTTGAGACCGGCCTTGTCAGCCTCGGTCACGTCGGGCCCGAACGCCACGACCTCGCCGACCGTCTCATGCCCCATCGTACGCGGCAGCGACACGCCGCGATCTTTCAGCGACAGCGGCTTGCGGCCGTGGCCAAGATCGTAGCCGCCTTCCCAGATATGCAGGTCGCTGTGGCAGACGCCGGCGGCCTTGACCTTGACCAGCACCTGGGTGCCCGAGGGTTGCGGCGTCGGATGATCGACCTCTTGCAGCGGGGCATGGAAATCGACGACCTGGAAACTCTTCATCACTGTTCTCCCGGGATACTGTTCTTGCGGCGGACCTTGCCACGCCTGCCCGCTCGGGACAAACGTACTTCTTGCCTCTGAGTATTTAGATCAGCGGGTGATGGCAAGCCGCGAACTGTCCGGGCGCGACCATAGCAAGTTCCGGCACCTCATCGGCGCAGCGCGCGTCCGCCCGCGGACAGCGGGTGCGGAAGCGGCAGCCCGATGGCGGCGCGATCGGCGACGGCGGCTCGCCGACCGGCACGCTGCTGTGAGGGCGCACATCCGGATCAGGCACCGGGATGGCCTCGATCAGCAGCGCGGTATAGGGATGCGCCGGTTGTGCAAACAGTTGCTCGGACGGGCCGACCTCGCAGAGCCGGCCGAGATACATCACCGCGACGCGGTCGCTGACCGACTTCACGACCGCGAGATCATGGGCAATGAACAGCAGCGTCAGGCCGTAGCGCGCCTTCATCTCCTCCAGCAAATTGAGGATCTGCGCGCGGATCGAGACGTCAAGCGCGGAGACCGGCTCGTCGCAGATGATGAATTCCGGGTTCAGCACCAGCGCGCGGGCGATGCAGATGCGCTGGCATTGTCCGCCGGAGAATTCATGCGGCAGGCGTCCACCGACGAGCGCCGGATCAAGGCCGACCGCCGACAGCACGTCGTCAACGATCTGCTTGCGCTTGGCTGGATCGGCGACGCCGGAGATCACCAGCGGCTCGGCGACGATATCGCCGATCCGCCGCCGCGGGTTGAGCGAAGCGATCGGGTCCTGAAAGATCAGTTGCACGCGCCGGCGCATTTTGCGCAGCGCATCGCCCTGCATGGCGGTGAGATCGTGGCCGTCGAACAGCACTTTGCCCGATACGGCCTTGCGCAATTGCAGCACGGCACGGCCGAGGGTGGACTTGCCGCAGCCGGATTCGCCGACCAGACCCAGCGTCTCGCCACGGGCGATCTCGAGGCTGACACCGGACACCGCGTGAACGGTCTTGCCCCCGACGGCGTATTCGACGACGAGTTTTTCCACCTTCAGCAGCGGATCGGACGGGACCTGTTGCATCATGCGGGGACTCGCGCCGCAATCGGATGGAAGCAGGCGTAGAGATGGTCCGGCGTCTCCGCCGTGCGGAGCGGCGGTTTCTCGGTGCTGCAGCGCTCAGTGGCATAACGGCAGCGCGGCGAAAACGAGCATCCCCTCAGCGGCCGGGTCGGATCGGGCGGCCGTCCCGAGATCGCCGGCAGCGGCGTATGCGGCGCGGCGTCGAGCTTGGGCAGTGCCGCGAGCAGCGCCTCGGTGTAAGGCATCCGCATCTGCTTGAACAATGCCGGCGTCGGCGCGCGCTCGACCACCCGTCCCGCATACATCACGGCGACTTCGTCGGCACGGCCGGCGACCACGCCGAGATCATGCGTGATGAGGATCATCGCCATGTGGCGGCGCTGCTGCTCGCGCGCCAGCAGATCGAGGATCTGGGCCTGGATCGTGACGTCGAGCGCGGTGGTCGGTTCATCCGCGATCAACAGCTTCGGCTCGCAGGACAGCGCGATCGCGATCGCCACGCGCTGGCGCATGCCACCGGAGAGCTGATGCGGATATTGGGTCAGGCGCTGCTCGGGCGCGGGAATGCCGACGGCCGCAAGCAGTTCGACGCTGCGTTGTCTGGCCTTGGCCAGATCGAACTCGAGATGCTCCTGGATGGTCTCGATCAACTGGGTGCCGATGGTCAACACTGGGTTGAGCGAGGTCATCGGATCCTGGAACACGACCGCGAGCGAGCGGCCGCGTAGCTTGCGCAGTTTCTCCGGCGGCAGTTTCAGGAGGTCCTGCCCGTCGAACATCACGCGGCCGGACAGTTTCGCCTTTTTCGGCAGCAGCTGGAGGATCGTCCGCGACAGCATGGTCTTGCCGCAGCCGGACTCACCGACGATGCCGAGCGTCTTGCCTGCACCGACGGCGAGATCGACATGATCGACCGCCCGCAGATTGCCGCGCGGCGTCGGCAGGTCGACCACCGCATCCTCAACCGAGAGCAGCGCGTCGCTCACAGCGCACCCTGCCGCGGGTCGGTCAGCGCGCGCATGGTGTCGCCGATCAGGTTGAACGCGAGCACGGTCAGGAACATCGCAATCGCGGGGATAAAGGCGAGCCGCGGCGCCACGTCGAGGCTCTCACGCCCCTCACCGATCATGCTGCCCCAGCTCGAGATCGGCGGCGGCACGCCGAGCCCGAGGAAAGACAGCGCGCCCTCGACCACGATGGTGACGGCGACGCCGAGCAGGAAGAAGGCAAGCAGCGGCAGCAGCACGTTCGGCAGAAGCTCACGCAGCAGGATGCGGGCGTGCGACGCACCGAGCGCCTGCGCGGCAATGACGAATTCGCGCCGCGCCAGCGTCAGCGTCGAGGCCCGCGCCACCCGCATGAAGGCGGGAACGCCGAGCACGCCGAGGATGCAGGTCAGGTTGAAGATTGACTGGCCGAGAAAGGCCGTCACCGCCAGCGCCAGGATCAGCGGTGGAAATGCCAGCAGCACATCCATGCTGCCGACCACGAGCGATTCGAAACGGCCGCGGAAATAGCCCGCGAGCATGCCGAGCGCGCCGCCGATCGTTACCCCGATCACCGGCGCGCAGAGGCCGACGATCAGCGAAATCCGCGCGCCATAGATCAGCCGCGACAGTTCATCACGGCCGAGCCCGTCGGTGCCGAGCCAATGCTCGACCGAGAACGGCGCCCGCCGCTCCAGCATATCCATGTCGGTCGGGCTTGGTAGCGGCAGCAGATCGGCGAAGATCGCAACCGCAAACACCAGCACCATCCAGCCGATCGCGAACCAGAACAGCAGTCCGAGCCGGCGTCCGCGCCGCGCCGGTCGTGCACCGGCCTCGTCCTCGAGGCTGAGCTCAAGCGTGGCCATGGCGGATCCTCGGATCGAGAACGGCGTAGAGCAAGTCGACGATGAAGTTCATGAGCACGAAGCCGGCGGCGACCAGCAGCACCACGCCCTGCAGGATGATGAGGTCGCGGGTGTAGATCGCACCGACCAAAAGACGGCCGATCCCCGGCAACGCAAAGATCGACTCCACGATCACGGCGCCGCCGATCAGGCGGCCGATATTGATGCCGGTGATGGTGACGAGCGTCAGCGACGAGGGCTTCAGCGCATGAACGAACAGGATGCGCGACGGCTTCAGGCCCTTCGCCTTGGCCAGCGCGATATAGTCCTCCTGCAACGCCGCAATCATGTCGGAGCGCAGCACGCGCATGATGCCCGGCCACTCCGCAAGCGCCAAGGTCAGCGACGGTAGCACCATGAAGCGCAGGTTGGAGAGCGGGTCCTCGGTGAACGGCACATAGCCGGTCGCCGGCAGCCAGCGCAGCTCGACCGCGAACAAATAGATCAGCAGGATCGCGGACAGGAAGGTCGGCACCGACAGCATGCCGAACGCCGAGCCGGTCATGAAGCGGTCGAATACGCTGCCGGCCTTCGCCGCGCAGGCGATCGCGAGCGGCACGCCGATCGCAAGCCCGATCAGCTCGGCGAAGATCATCAGCTCGAACGAGACCGGCACGCGATCGCTGACCGCCTGCAATACCGTTTGGCCGGTGCGGAACGAGCGGCCGAAATCGCCCTGCAGGATGTGCCAGAGCCAGCCGAAATAGCGCAGCCAGATCGGCTGATCGAGCCCCATGTCATGGCGCAAGGCCGCGACGTTCTCCGGCGTCGCCTGGTCGCCCAGGATTACGTAAGCAAGGTCGCCCGGCAGCAGCGAGGCGATCACGAAGGTCAGCACCGAGACGGCGATCAGCACCGGTATCAGGTAGAAGAGCCGCCGCGCGACGAAGAACAGCATGAAGGTCTTATTCCTTCCACGCGGTCGAAACGTCGAGCACCCCGTTGAACATCTTCGCCACGCCCTTCACCTTCGCGCTCGTGATCGCGTAATAAGTATTCTGGAAGGTCCAGAACCAGATCGCCTCCTTGTTGATCAGGCGGCTGACCGCGCAATAATCCTCGGTGCGCTTGGCGACGTCGGCGGTGGTCCGCGCGTGCTCGAGCAGCCGGTCGAGCTCCGGATCGGAGAAGTTCGCCAGCGCCACCGGACTGCCGGTGTGGAAATTCGCGTACATCTGCGGATCGGGATCGGCGAGATCGACGATGCGCCACGGCGTCAGCTGGAACTGGCGCATGAAGGCCCGCGGCACGATGGTGGCCTGATCGATCTGCTCGATCTCCATGTTGGCGCCGACCCGCTTCCAGAATTGCTGCATCACCTGGCCGACGGTGCGCCCGCGCGGCGTCGCGGATATGATCATCTTGAACTCGACCGGCTTGCCGTAATCCTTGATCAGTTCCTTGGCCTTGGCGACGTCTTCCGGCAGTGCGCCGTCGTCCTTGCACTTGACCCAGGAGCCGTCGCCATAGGGATTGCTGGCCGGCCGCGCCAGACCGTTGGTGATCGCCTGCGACATCTTCTTGCGGTCGAGCGCCATCACCAGCGCCTGGCGCACCCGCACGTCATCGAGCGGCGGCGCCTTGGTGTTGAAGGCATAGACCTGCGCGCCCGAGCCGGCATAGGTGAGCACGGCGAGGCTCGGATCCTTCTGGGCCTTGAGGATGTTGTCGGCGTCGTATTCGTCATCCCAGATAACGTCGGCTTCGCCCGATTGCAGCGACGCAAAGCGCGATTGCGCGTCCGGCAACGGCTTCAGGATGACACGGTCGAGGTACGGCTTGCCCTTGTCCCAATAGTCCGGGTTCTTCTCCAGCACCATGCGGTCGCCGGCATTCCATGATTTCAGGACGTAGGGACCGGTGCCGACCGGGTTGCGGTTATAGTCGTCGCCCTTGGTCTTCCATGCTGTCGGCGACTGCATGACGTTGTTGGAGCTTTGGATCGACTGCGTCGCCGGGAAGTTCACCGACGGGTCACTGAAATTATAGACGACGGTGAGGTCGTCGACCACCTGCACGCTGGTGATGCTGGTGATGTAGAAGGCGCAGCGGCATTTGTTGGCCGGATCCTTCTGGCGGTCGAAATTCTCCTTCACTGCCTGCGCATTGAACGGCGTGCCGTCGTGGAATTTGACGCCCGGCCGCAGCTTGATGGTCCAGGTCTTGAAGTCATCCGAATGTGCCCACGACAAAGCGAGCTTCGGCTGCGGCTCTCCCTTGTCGTCGAGCGTCATCAGCGTGTCGAAGATCGCGGCCGCCGCGGTGTTGGCCGATGTGTCGTAGACGCCGACCTTGAGCGGATCGAAGCCGGGAATATCGAGTTCCTGGCCGACGGTCAGCGTACCGCCCGACTTCTGCGCGCTGGCGGGCATCGCGAACGCCGCCGAAGCAAATCCCGCGACAAGAAATAAACGCGCAAGTGCTTGCGTGCGGATGACCGGCTTCATCGATGCTCCCTCCGAGGTCGGCAACGTCCGGTGTTCCGGATCGTCATGTGATAGGCGACAACATTGTCTGGAATTGCCGCGCGCGCAAGACCGTAAGAAGGATGAAAGGCGGCAGGCTAGATCATCGGTTCAGAACCGATGCTCCAGATTCCTGTTTTGACGCGTTTCCTTCACGCGAACCGGCGTCTACTTCGCTCGAAAACGCTCTAGGCGCGCGCGGTCTTCGACACCGCGAACCCTGCGATCTCGTCCTTGGAGAGGCCGATCTCCTTCAGATAGGACAGCGTGTGCTCGCCGAGCGTCGACATCCGCTTGCCGGCAGCGACCGTCGCTCCGGACATCCGGAACGGCAGATTGAGCACCTTGAAGGTGCCGCCGCCATCCTCGACCTCGGCCAAACCGCCGCGATGCGCGATCTGCGGATCGGCAAGCGCCTCGCTCACGGTGCGATAGGCCGACGACGGCACACCATATTCATTGAGGGCAACAAGGCAGGCCTGCGTGCTGATCGCGCGCGACCAGGCTTCCACGCCCTCCATCAGACCAGCCCAATTCTCCCGCCGATCGGAATATTTCGCAAAGCGCGGATCGGCGACCCATTCGGGCCGGCCGATCACCTGCATCAAGTTCTTGAACGTCTTCTCGCTGGCGATCGCCACCATCACATAGCCGTCGGTGGTCTCGATCGGCCCGAACATCGGCCGCTGCGCCGGCTTCACCTCGAATTGCGACCACTGCAGTTCGTTCAAGGTCAGGCTCAGCATCGATTCCAACATCGAGACGTCGATGTGCTGCCCCTTGCCGCTCCCGCTGCGCTGATAGAGCGCCGCCGAGATTGCACCAAAAGCGTAGACGCCGGTCAGCACGTCGGCGTGGTAGATGCCGCAATAGTCCGGCCGGCTGCGGCCCGGCTGGTAGGCGAGATGCGCCATCTCGTAGCCGGAGGCGGCGTGGATCACCGGCGCATAGGCCGGCAACTCCGCCGATGGTCCGGTCTGGCCGTAGCCGGAGATGGAGCAATAGATCAGCTTCGGATTGATGCCCTGGATCGAAGCATAGTCGAGCTTCAGCCGCCGCATCACGCCGGGACGGAAATTCTCGACCAGCACGTCAGCGGTCGGGAGCAATCGGCGCACCGCCTCGACGCCCTCAGGCGACTTCAGGTCGAGCACAAGGCTGTTCTTGCCGACGTTGAGCTGGCCGAACGCCGTCGAGCAGTTGTTCCTGACCGGCGGACGCGTTCGCATCGTCTCGCCCTCAGTGGTTTCGATCTTGATCACCTCCGCGCCCATGTCGGCGAGCATGCGCGTGCAATGAGGGCCGGCGATCGTGGTCGAAAAATCGAGCACGCGAAGGCCGCCGAAGCTCCGTGTCAAATTCCCCTCATCGTTGCCGGCTATTCTCGTGTTCAAGGCTTCCTCCAACGTTTCCTGCACGCGCGGTTCTTGATTGCTCGACGCCGCGCGACCCTAAAGTGAGCCGCACGGACAGGAAAGCGTCTCGTCCAGACCAGGCCGCCGGCCATCTTGCATTTTAATCAACACCAAACTGGACCTAATCTTGCATAGCCCTTCACGGGCTGGAACGAGGGCGCTTGTTGAAGGTCTTGTTCGTCACAACGGAAATGGACGATTTCGTCCGCGTGGGCGGGCTCGCCGCCGTTTCCGCTGCTCTGCCCCGGGCGTTGCGCCCATGGAGCGACGTCAGGATCATGCTTCCCGGCTATCGGGACGTGATCGAACAGTTCACTCATATTGAAATCGTTGGACAATGCCCTCCGCTCGCGGAGATGCCGGCCTGCACGCTCGGGCGCGCATCGACCAAGGACGGACTGCCGGTCTATGTGCTGTTGTGCCCGCAACTCTACGACCGTCCGGGCAATCCCTACGGTGACGAGTCCGGCCGCGACTGGCCCGACAACGACATCCGCTTCGGCCGCTTTGCCTCCGCCGCTGCCGAACTTGCAGCCGGGACTTTGGACAAGAATTGGGCAGCAGACCTTGTTCACGCCAATGATTGGCAGGCGGCGCTCACACCCGCTTACCTCGCCTGGCGCGGCGCGCAGATTCCCTCGATCCTGACCATCCACAACCTCGCCTATCAGGGCCTGTTTCCGAAGGACTCGCTGCGACGGATCGGCGCACCGGAAAGCTCCTTCCATATCGACGGCTTGGAATTCTACGACAAGCTCTCCTTCCTCAAGGGCGGGCTCGTCTACGCCTCGCACCTGACCACGGTCAGCGCGACCTATGCGAGGGAGATCACGACCACAGGGCTCGGCTGCGGGCTGGAGGGCCTGCTGCGCGTCCGCTCCGAGGCCGACCAGTTGACCGGTATCCTGAACGGCATCGACGAGAGCTGGGATCCACGCTTTTGCGCGCAGCTCGCAAAACCCTTCGGCGCCGGCGACTGGAAGGGCAAGCAGGCCAACGCCGACTACGTCCGCCGGCAGTTCGGGCTGGCGCTGTCGCGCGGACCGATCTTCGGCCTCGTCGCCCGTCTCGTGCACCAGAAAGGCGTCGACCTCGTGCTGTCGGCCGCAGACCAGATCATCGAAGCCGGCGGCCAGATCATCGTGACCGGCAGCGGCGAGCCGGCCCTCGAGGACGCGCTGGTGGCCGCGCACCGGCGCCGGCCGGACGCCATCGGCGTCGTAATCGGCTTCAACGACGCGCAGGCGCGCCGCATCTTTGCCGGCAGCGATTTCACCCTGATGCCGTCGCGCTTCGAGCCCTGCGGGCTCAGCCAGATGTATGCGCAGCGCTTCGGTTCGCTGCCGATCGGCCACCAGACCGGCGGGCTTGCCGAGACCATCACCGACGGCGAGACCGGTTTCCTGTTTCCGCAGCCTTCTGCCGAATCCTTCCTCGGCGGTGTCAGGCGCGCGTTCGACGCCTACCGCACCAAGGACCGCCTCAATACCATGCGCAGCAGCGCGATGGCCAAGTCCTACAGTTGGGACCTCTCGGCCGCCTGCTACGGCGCGCTGTACAAGCGGTTGGTGATGCCACGCGCGGCGTAGAGCGCGATCCCGAAAAAGTTAGAAGCGACTTCCTCGCGAGAGATGATAGGGAAACTCAGTCCTTTGTCTCCGCGGAGATCTGCTCAATGACGCACATTGCTTTCCGCCGCGCTCAGCCGGCCGATCTTCCGGCAATCGTCGCTCTCCTGGCAAACGATATCCTGGGACAGGGGCGCGAGGACGCCAGCTCTCCACTGAACCCGAACTATGTCGACGCGTTTCAGGCCATTCTTGCCGATCCGAACCAGTTGCAGATGGTGGCGACCTCAGGCGACGAGGTGATTGGCGCCCTTCAGCTTACTTTCATCCCCGGACTGGCGCGTAAGGGCGCCTGGCGCGGACAGATCGAGGCGGTCAGAATTGCGGAGACGCACCGGGGATCCGGCGTTGGGCAGCAGATGTTCGAGTGGGCGATCGACCAGTGCAGAGCCAGAGGCTGCAATCTCGTTCAGCTGACGACCGACAAGACACGCTCTGATGCCCACCGCTTCTATGACAGGCTGGGCTTCGTCGATAGCCACATAGGCTACAAGCTGACGCTCTAACGTTGGTCCTCACGCCGTGCGCCGTGTCTCCGGCATTGCCAGCCAGATCACCACAAGCCCAAGCGCGGCGACCCCGGCGAGCCCCATGAAGGCTGTGCTGCTGCCGAGCTTGTCGCTGACATAGCCGGCCAGGATCGTGCTGAGCGACGCGCCGACGCCAACCGCCGTACCAACGATGCCCTGCGCCAGGTTGAAATGGCCGCTGCCGAAAGCGACGTCGGCGACCACCAGCGGCACCATCACGCTGAAGACAGCCGCGGTGATGCCGTCGAAGACCTGCACGGCGACCAACAGATAGGGATCGGTCACCGTCGCAAACAGCAGACCGCGGATCGCGAGCGAAGCGAACGCGATCAGCAGCAGTGGCCGCCGGCCCCAGGCCTGCGCCTTGCGGCCGACCGATGGCGACGCCAGCGCGACGATGGCCTGCGGCACGATGATGCAGGCGGCGATCAGGATCGGCGCCCATTGGCTCGACCGTGTCGTGACCACGCCGGCCATCAGCGGCAGCATCGCGGCGTTGCCGAGCTGGAACAGCAGCATGCTGCCGGCAAAGATCAGCAGCGGCCGCTGGCACACCAGGCTCCAGACGCTGGTCGCCTTCTTGTCCGGCTTTTCGCGCGTCACCGCGCCATGCGCTTGCGCAATGTCGATCTCGCGTTCGCGGATCCGCGACAGCGATAGCAAGGTTGGGATCGCGAGAATGAAGGTGACGAGGAATACCGAGCGGCTCGACAGCAGGTAGCCGCAGGCGCCCATCAGCGCCGCGGCAGAACCGTTACCAAGGGAGGCGAAACGCGCGTTGCGGCCCAACCGCTCCCCGATTGCAAGCGGCCCGACCAGACCAAGGCTGATGGCGGCGATCGCAGGACCGAGCACGCAGCTTGCGAGCGCGTGCAGTGTCGCAGCCAGCGCCACCACGGGGAAGATCGGCCACAGCGCATAGGCCAGCGCGCTGATGCCGATGGTGGCGACCGCACACCCCGCGACGACGCGCTCCGAGCGCGCCGCATCGACGATCGCGCCACCGGGCATTTGACAGAGCAAGCCGATGACGCCGCCGATCGAGAGCACGAAGCCGATCTCGACCTGGGTCCATTTCTGCGTTGTCAGGTAGACCGCGACGAACGGGCCGAAGCCGGTCTGCACGTCGGCCAGGAAAAAGATGAACCAGTCGAGCCCGTGCTGGCTTTCGCGCGACGGCGTACGCGGCTCTTGGGGCCCGGGCTTATCCAGAACCAGCGGCACAATGTTGCCGCCGCCGGCTGATCCCTTGCCACGACCTTCGCCAACCGTCTCGACGGAGTTCGGACGCGCGACCAGCTTCATTCCCCCTAATGTTCGGAATCCCACGGGTGGAGGCTTCCAGCCGCACCCAGCACGATCAGCGGCGTATCTTCCTTGTATTCGGGTGCCGCGCTCACTTGCTGCTTGGTCAAATCCAGCGAGATGCTGTCGCTCTTGTTGGAAACGCCGGCGAAGTGCAACGCGTCCCAATCGACGACAATCTTGCGGCTTCCGACGCCGAGAAATCCGCCAAAATCGATCACGGCGGCGCGAACCTTGCCGTCGCGGTCGACGATGACGTCGACGATACGGCCCATGTCCTCATTGGCCGCACCAAGCACGGCGCGCCCGAGAATGCCGTGCGCGTCGCGGGCTCCAATCACAGTAACGGACGGCGGCGGCGTCGGTTCCTTCGCCGGTTCCTTGGCCTGTTCCTTCGGCACAGCCGTTGCCGGTGGGGGCGTCAAATCATCAGCCGCGCGGACGCCGGCAGATGCCAGCAACGCCACAGCGACGAGCGCGAACAGTATTCTCGAACGCATCAAATTCTCCCACGATATTTCTGGCCTCACGCGAGGCAGCGGCGCGACGACGCTCAATGCGTCAGCACAATCGAGACCTGGATCTGCCCGCGCGTGCGCAACACTTCGAGCGACACTTCGCCATTGTGACGGCGCAGCCTTAAGTCGACGCTGGAGGCGCCGAGCCTGAGGTCACGCAACACCACCTCGTTGAGGAATTCCGGTAGCCGCGGGTTACGCAGGCGAATCTCACCGCGTGAGGTGTCGAATTCGAGCCCAAGCGCCGCCTCCAGCAGGGTAAAGGGCGTTGCACTCGCCCAGGCCTGCGGCGCGCAGGCGACCGGATAAAGCACCGGGCCGCGCCGGCGCTCGCGACGGAAGCCGCAAAACAGCTCCGGCAGCCGCCGCAGCTCCATATAGCTGGCAGCGTCGAACAATCCCTTGAACAGATGCGCGACCGAATGCTTCAGACCATAACGCGCTAAACCCAGCGCGATCAGCGCGTTGTCATGCGGCCAGATCGAGCCGTCATGATAGGACATCGGATTGTAACGCGCTTCACCGACCGCGACGGTGCGGATGCCCCAGCCCGAAAAGAACTTTGGGCTCATCAGGTCGGCCGCGACCAATCGCGCGCGGTCCTCGCGCACGATGCCGGAGAACAGCAGCTGGCCGGCATTGGACGTACGCACCCTGCACTGCTGCTTGGCGCCGTCGAGCGCCAGCGCATAGGTGCCCAGTTCCTCGCACCAGAAGGCCTCTTCAAAGCGTTCGCGGAGGCGTTCGGCCTCGGCGTCCAGCTTCGCGGCTTTCTCGGGCATGCCAAGCCGGCGCGCCGCACGCGCGGCGAGCCGCTTGCCGGCAAACACATAGCCCTGCACTTCCGCAAGCGCGATATACCCCTCGGCCAGCCGTCCGTCGGCATGGAAGATGGCGTCGAAAGAGTCCTTCCAGCCTTGATTCTGAAGGCCCTGCTCCGTCGCGCGCTGATATTCGACGAAGCCGTCGCGGTCCGGATCGCCCGGCCCGTCGATCCATTGCAGTCCGGCCTCGACCGCGGGCCACAGCTCGCGCAGCGTCTCTTCGTCGCCGGTGCGCTCGAGATAGAGCCCGGCCAGCAGCACGAACAGCGGCGTCGAATCGACGCTGCCGTAATATTGCGCGAACGGCACCTCGCGCAGCGCCGCCATCTCGCCGCCGCGCATCTCGTGCAGGATCTTGCCGGGCGCGGCATCGGCCAGCGGATCGACCGTCTTCGCCTGGAAGAAGGCCAGCCGCTTCAGCACGCCCTTGGCGATCCGCGGATCGATCCACAGCATCTGCATCGCCGTGATCAGGCCGTCACGGCCGAACGTCGTCGAGTACCAGGGAATGCCGGCATAGGGATAGCGGCCCTGCGGTGTCTCGGTCATCAGCATGTTGAGGTCGGCCATCGCCTGGCACAGCACCTCATTGAAGATGTTGTTCGAGGTCTCGATACTGGCAGCACCTGCCGTCAATGTCCGCATCTCGCGGCGATGCGCCAGCAGACCGCGGAAGAACGGCACCGGCTTCTGCATGATCGGCTTGTTGCAGGACACCGCGACGAACAGCGAGGTCACCTGCGCCGGCGCGAGCTCCAGATGATAGGTCGCCGCGTTCACCGACAGCCGGGTCGGCCGCGGTTCGAAATGCAGCGCGGTTATCCGCGACTGATCGTCGAGGCCGCAATATTCCAGCACGACATCGGTCGGCCCCAGCAGCTTGTTCGCGCCCACGCCGCGCCGTGGCCGGCGCTCGCCGCGCACCTCAAACAGATCGGCAAAGTCGTTGTCGAACAGCAAAGTGAGATCGACGCTCGCGGGACTTTCACCGTGATTCTGCACGCCGATGCGCTGATAGGCGGTGCCGCGCCACAGGAAGATCGAGCGCACGATGTGCAGCGTGTCCTTTTGCAGCACCAGGCGACCGTCGCGGTAGACGTCGGAATTGGTGAGGTCGACCGTCAGCGCCGAATTGTCGTCGCGCATGTTGGAGCCGAGCAGCAGCGGCTGCACCTCGTCCAGCACCATCTCCAGCCGCGCGAGGTAGCGCGTATCGGCGTTGAACAGGCCGTCCGGGCCGCCCGCGGAAGCGCCGATGTCGCCATGGCTGTCGAGCACGATGAAGGTGTCATCGTGCTTGAGCGAACGCCGCGGCCGCGCCGCCGGCCCGGTCATCGGAATGTAGAACGGCGATTCCATGACGATCTGCTCGGTGATGCGAGCGCTGATCTGCGTAACGACGTCGGCTGCCATCTGAACCTCGGGCGACTTTATTGCTGCGACGAACGCACCGGGACGCAAGGACGCTGGATGACGCAGGCTCAGGCCGCGCTGGCAGAGAGACGGCCCATTTCGCGCGCAACCAGGTCGCGATACGGCCCTTTGCCCTTCACGAGCAGGTCAGGCGGACCATCCTCGATGATGTGGCCGCCCTGCAGCATCACCACGCGGTCGAAATTGCGCAGTGTCGCGAGGCGGTGCGCGATCGCTACCACCGTACGCCCGCGCATCAGCCGCGACAACGCCTCGCGGATCGCTTCCTCGGAATCTGCGTCGAGCGCGGCGGTGGCTTCATCCAGCAGCAGGATCGGCGAATCCTTCAGGAAAGCGCGCGCGATCGCGATCCGCTGCCGCTGGCCGCCGGAAACCTTGATGCCGCGATCGCCGACGATGGTGTCCATGCCCTCCGGCAGGGTTTCGATGAAGTCGCAGCGTGCCGCGACCGCCGCCCGCAGCACTTCGTCGTCGGAGGCGTTCGGCCGGCCGTAGCGGATGTTCTCCATGATCGAGCGATGGAACAGCGAGATGTCCTGCGGCACCACGGAGATCGCCTCGCGCAGGCTGAGCTGGGTGACACGGGAAATGTCCTGGCCGTCGATCGTGATGCTGCCCTGCTCGACGTCGTAGAAGCGCTGCAGCAGCGTGAACAGGCTGGACTTGCCGCCGCCGGACTGACCGACCAGGCCGACCCTCTGGCCGGGCTGGATGCGCAGGCTGAAGCGTTCGAACACCTGCATGCCGCCGGGATAACCGAACGTCACGTTGTTGAAAGCGATCGCAGCACCACTCTTCACCAGAGGCTCGGCCTCCGGGTGATCGTTCAGCTCATGCGGCTGCAGCAGCGTTGCGAGCGCCTCGGTCAGCCGCGCGACATGCTGGGTGACGTCGACCAGCGCGACGGCGAGATCGCGGGTGGCGCTGAGGATCGAGATGCCGAGCGTACAGACCAGCACGACATCGCCGGTGGTCGCCGCGCCCTGCTGCCAGAGATTGATGGCCCAGGCCAGCATTGCGATGGTCAGCACCACGGTCACGGCGGCGTGAGTGAGGCGGAGTTTCTCCAGATAGCGCAGGGAACGGCCGCGCGCGACGACTTCGCGATTCACCGTCGCATCGAAGCGATCGTGCTCGTAGCGAAGCCCACAGAACGCCCGCACCAACGGCAAATTGCTGATCACATCGACCATTTCGCCGTCAACCGCCGCAGCCTTGTTGGCGAATTCGTCATGCAACGGCTTGCCGGCAGCCGCCAGATGGAACATTGCCAGCACCATGGTTCCCGATATCAGCACGAGCACGGCCGACATCGTCAGGCTGACGGTTCCAATCAGCGCGATCGCCGAGAAGGTCGCTATGCACGGTGGCAACACGTTCCAGACGAACATGTTCTCGACAGTGAAGACCGCATTCGACGTCGCGGTGATGCGGCTGGTCAGCATGCCCGGCAGGCGATCCGAGAAATAGCTCGGCGCGTGGCCGGTGAGATGACGGAACATGTCGCGGCGAAGGTCGCCCGTGACGCCGACAAAGGTGAAACTCCCGGTCCAGCTAGCAATCCGCCACAGGAAGTTGTCGGCGGCGATCAGCGACATGAGCAGAGCGAATGCCAGCCATACGCCACCTGCGTATGACGGACCGGCGGACAGGGCATCCACCAGACTCTTCACGCCGTATTGCGTGCCCACCGAACAGGCAACAGCCGCAACGACGGCCGACAAAATTACAACATGCGCGCTGAGACGCCGGCGCAGATAGCGCAGCACGAAGGGAAGGGGACGATGCGCATATCCTGACAGATGATCCATGACGTCCTGCAAAGCCTGTTGAGCGACCCGTTGAGGGTGAACGAGATCTTTTTACTTAAGTTTCCCGTGCACGATGACGTGAAGAGCGGCGCGTCGAATCCTTGGTGCAGCCATCACTGCGCAACAATTTTGCAACGGTGCCGTCGGCAAAAGGTGTTGGAGCGGGATGGCATCAGCAAGACCAGAGTGTGAAGGAAGGAAGGAGCGGCAGATCTCACACACATAAGGAACCTCGCACGTGCGAGAACGTTCCCGTCTCGGCATACCGGTGCCATCAAAGGGCTGAGGGTTCTTGTTCATCCACATCACACACAGGAGACGGAGACATGCGCATCGCGCAGGTGGCCCCGCTGACGGAGGCTGTTCCCCCCAAACTCTACGGCGGCACCGAACGGGTCGTGCACTGGTTAACGCAAGAACTTGTGGCCCTCGGCCATGACGTCACTTTGTTCGCCAGCGGCGATTCCCAGACATCAGCGAAGCTCGATGCGACCTGGCCCAAGGCACTACGCCTCGACGGTTCCGTCCGCGATGCCAACGCGCTGCATATGGTGATGCTGGAGCGCGTCCGGCAGAAATGCGACGATGACGAGTTCGACTTCCTGCACTTCCATCTCGACTACTATCCGTGGTCGCTGTTCCACCGGCAGCCGACGCCGTTCCTGACCACGTTGCACGGACGGCTCGACCTGCCCGAGCATCAACCCGTCTTCAACACGTTCTCCAAAATCCCGGTCATCTCGATCTCCAATGCGCAGCGGCGGCCAGTGCCGCAGGCGCATTGGGTGCGCACCATTCACCACGGCCTGCCGGAGAACCTGCTGACGCCGCAGCCGGCCAAGCCGTCCTATCTCGCGGTGCTCGGGCGCATCGCGCCGGAGAAGGGCGTCGATCGCGCCATCAAGATCGCGACCCGCTGCGGCATTCCGCTGAAGATCGCGGCAAAGGTCGATCGTGCCGACCAGGATTATTATGACGAATTGATCAAGCCGCTGATCACGAACAATCCGCTGGTCGATTTCATCGGCGAGATCAGCGACCGCGAGAAACCGGATTTTCTCAGTGGCGCAATCGGCCTGCTGGTTCCGATCGACTGGCCGGAGCCGTTCGGTCTCGTCATGATCGAGGCCATGGCCTGCGGCACGCCGGTCATCGCCTACAACCGCGGCTCGGTGCCTGAAGTGATCGACGACGGCCTCACCGGCTTCATCGTCGAGGACGAACTCAGCGCCATCTCGGCCGTCGGCCGTCTCGCCACGCTCGACCGCAATGCGATCCGCAAGCAGTTCGAAACCCGCTTCACGGCACGCCGCATGGCGCTCGACTATCTCGCCGCCTATCGCAGCCTGATGGAAGCCAAGCCACGCTTCAAACTGGTGGCGAGCGCCGAGTAGAAGTTGCAGCGGCCGATCGAATGATCCGGCGGGCCGGCGCACCTTGCGTTCCGGCTCGTCGGGTCGTTCGATTGTCAATAATAGCGCCGCCGGTGGCTACGTCCTCCATGATTGCTGCGATGCACGCGGTTGTTACGCTTCGTGCTGATACCGGCTTTGCGAATGCCGGGTTACGTGCTCTTATGCGCCCGCTTGATCAAAAATAAAAAAGCGAACGGACGGAACAGCCGTACCGCGGTCGCGCAGGGGGAACACCATGACAGGGAACCGCAGGCCTTCGGCCATTAATAATGCCGTTCCGGCCAAAGCCTCACAGAAGAAGCTGAATCGACGCAAATTCCTGGTCAAGACCGGTGGTGTCCTCGCCGCCGGCGCATTCGGTGCCGTCCCGCTGCGAGGCTGGGCCGCCGACCCCATCAACATCGGCGCGCTCTATCCGACCACCGGCAGCATGGCGCAGATCGGCACTGGCTGCGTGGCGGCTGCCAAGCTCGCGGTCGAAATGGTCAACGAGGCCGGCGGCATCAAGTCGCTCGGCGGCGCCAAGCTCAACTTGACCATTTCAGACGTGCAGAGCGACACCACGGTGACCCGCACCGAGACCGACCGCCTGATATCAGGCAACAAGCTCTCGGCGATCCACGGCTGCTATGCCAGCGCGCTGACGCTGATCGCAAGCGAAGTCTGCGAGCGCGCCAAGGTCCCGATCATCACCGGCTCGAGCTCCGACCAGCTCAACAAGGGACGCACCTACACCTTCACGCCGTTTGCGCGTGCCTCGCAGTTCGCCAAGGCGCAATTGCAGATGGCCAAGCTGGTCAGCGATCAGGCCAAGGTCGCGGTCATCTTCGAGAACACCGCGTTCGGCACCTCGACCTCGAACGGCCTGAAGGAACAGGCAGCCGGCGAAGGCGTCGAGATCGTGATGTTCGAGCCCTACTCGGCCGGCTTTACCGATGCGAGCCCGCTGATCAACAAGGTCAAAGCCTCCGGCGCCAACACGCTGTTCTCGCTCTCCTATCTCAACGACCTCATCCTGATCGTCCGCACCGTCAAGCAGGTCGGACTCAACGTCGCGATCAACGGCGGCTCCGGCGGCTTCGTAATGCCGGACTTCTACAAGAATGTCGGCAAGGCGGCCGAGGGCCTGCAGGGCGTTGCGCACTGGAACCATGACGTCAGCGACGAGGCCCAGAAGGTCAACGTCGAGTTCAAGAAGCGGACCGGGGATTTCGCGTTCGAATATGCCGGCGGCCTGGTCGCGCAGACCTTCATGCTGGCCGACGCGCTGGAACGGGCGGCGTCTGCCGATCCCAAGAAGGTCCGGGAAGCTCTCTCGACGCTCGATGTGTCGTCGGGGTATGCGGCGATGGCACCCGGCGGCAAGGTCAAGTTCGGGCCCGACGGCAAGAACGTCTACGGCCGCCCGGTCGGCGTGCAGTGGCAGAACACCGATCTGGTCAGCGTCTTCCCGAAGGAAGACGCCCGCGCCCCGCTGATGAAAACCTGAACGGCGGTCGCCTCGCATGTGGGAGACACTGGCCCAGGCCGTGATCAACGGCCTGCTCATCGGCGGCATCTACGCGCTCGTCAGCATCGGCGTCACGCTGATTTTCGGCGTGGTCAAGATCGTCAATTTCGCGCAGGGCGAATTCGTGATGATCGGGATGTACATCTCGTTCTTCCTCGCCACCCAGTTCGGCATCGATCCCTTGGTCTCACTCGTCGTCTCGATGCCGGTGCTGTTTGTCGTAGGCGTGCTGATCCAGCATTTCCTGATCCGCAGGGTGCTGGGGCCGAACGACATGCCGCAGATATTCCTGACCTTCGCGCTGTCGTTGTTGCTCTTGAACCTTGCGCTGATGCTCTTCACCGCGAATTACCGCACCGTCCACACCTCCTATTCGGACGAAGCCTTCCATTTCGGCGGGCTCTACGTTCCCGTGGCAAAACTGATCGCATTCGGCGTCGCGATGGCACTCAGCGGCCTGCTCTGGCTGTTCCTGCACACCACCGATCTCGGCCGGGCAATGCGGGCGGCATCGCAGAACCGCGATGTCGCGATGCTGATGGGGATCAATCCCAACCGCGTGTTCGCGGTCGCATTCGGCGCCGCGCTGGCGCTGGCGGGTGCCGCCGGATCGCTGTTGATGCCGTTCTATTCAGCCTATCCGTTCGTCGGCCAGACCTTCGTGCTGATGGCGTTCGTCGCCGTCGTGCTCGGCACGCTCGGCAATGTGATCGGCGCGCTGGTCGCCAGCCTGATGATGGGCGTCGCCGAATCGCTCGGTATCCAGTTCGTCGGCGCCGATTCCGGATTGATCGTGGTGTTCGCGATGCTGCTGCTGACGCTCGCCTTCAAGCCCACCGGCCTTGGCGCCAGGAGAGGCCGCTGATGCTGACCTCCGGGAAAATGAAGTGGCTGTGGCTGGCGCTGGCGGCCGTGGTCCTGATCGCCCTGCCCCAGCTCATCACCTCGTCGTTTGCAGTCGACATCCTCATCCGCATCCTGCTGTTCTCCTTCATCGGCGTCGCCTGGAACCTGATGGGCGGCTACGCCAAGCAGCTGTCGCTCGGGCACTCCGCCTATTTCGGCCTCGGCGCCTACACCTCGACCATCATGCAGGTGAACTACGGCATCTCGCCCTGGATCGGGATGATCGCCGGCGGCGTGGTCGCGATGCTGGCGAGCCTGCCGATCGGCTGGCTCTGCTTCCGCCTGCGCGGCCCCTATTTCACCATCGCGACCATTGCGACCGCGCAGGTGCTGATGCTGATCTTCCTGAAATTCCGCGACTTCGCCTGGGGCGCCGAGGGCACCACGATCCCGAACCTCGGCAGCGCGCCGCTGATGATGCAGTTCGAGGACAAGGCATCGTACTATTACGTCATCCTCGGACTTCTCGTCGTTGGCCTCTGGGTCACCCATCTGATCGAGAGATCGTGGATGGGCTACTACCTGGTCGCGATCGGCGAGGATGAGGACGCGGCGGAAGCCATCGGCGTCAACGCGCCGAAGATCAAGCGCGACATCTACCTGATCAGCGCGTTCCTGACCGCGCTCGCCGGCACCTTCTACACCCAGTACATCTACTTCATCGATCCCGCGACCGCCTTCAGCTTCAGCGTCTCGATCGAGGCCGCGCTGGTGTCGATCGTCGGCGGCATCGGCACGCTGTGGGGGCCCGTCATCGGCACCGTGCTGCTGGAGACCACCTCGGCGCTGCTGCAAAGCTGGCTCGGCAGCTCGGTCGGCGGCATCCAGCTCACCGTCTACAGCGTGATCCTGATCGCCGTGATCCTGTGGCGCCCGACCGGGCTGATCGGCGTCGCGCGTGAGGCCTATCAACGCTATATCAGGCGCAAGCTGGCGCGTGCGTAAGGGCAGACGATGGCGGACGCATTGGTCATCAAGGGTCTCAGCAAGCGCTTCGGCGGCCTGCGCGCCGTGCAGGACGTCAGCTTCTCCGTGCAGGAGAACGAGACGGTCGCGCTGATCGGCCCGAACGGTGCCGGCAAGACCACGAGCTTTCACTTGATCACCGGATTCCACCGCCCGGACTCCGGCTCGGTGCTCGCCTTCGGCAAGGAGGTCGTGGGCCTGCGGCCGCACGACGTCTGCGCGCTCGGAATGGCCCGCACCTTCCAGGTGGCAAAGCCGTTTGGTGCGATGACGGTGCTCGCCAACGTGATGACCGGCGCCTTCCTGCGCGACCGGCATATGGCCGCTGCGCGACAAAAGGCGCTCGAGGCGATCGACTTCGTCGGCCTCAACGCCAAAGAGCAGACGGCGGCCAAGGATCTCACCACGATCGACCAGCGCCGGCTGGAAATGGCCCGCGCGCTGGCGACGCAGCCAAAAATCCTGCTGCTCGACGAAGTGATGGCCGGGCTCAATCCGTCCGAAATCGACCAGGCAGTCGCGCTGATCAAGAAACTCTCCGCCGCGGGCCTGACCATCGTGATCGTCGAGCACGTGATGCGCGCGATCATGGCGGTGGCCCGCCACATCGTGGTGCTCGACCACGGCCAGAAGATCGCCGAGGGTGCGCCGAAGGAGATCGTGGAGAACCCGGAAGTGATCCGCGCCTATCTCGGCTCCTACGTGCATCCGCCGGGAGACGCGCATGCTTGAGCTTACCGGCGTCAGCGCCAGCTACGGCTCGGTCCCGGCCATCACCGATGTCAGCATCTCCATCGGCGAGGGCGAGGCCGTCGGCCTGCTCGGCGCCAATGGTGCCGGCAAGAGCACGACGTTGCGCGCCGTCTCTGGCCTTGTGAAATTGTTCGCGGGCAAGGTCACCTTCGACGGCGTCGATCTCGCCACGCTGCCGCCGTATCGCATTCCCGAGCTTGGCATCGCGCATGTCCCTGAAGGACGCCAGGTCTTTCCGGAGATGACCGTGCAGGAAAACCTCGAGATCGGCGCCTATGTGCCGAAGGCCAAGGCGGATCGCGTCCGAACCATGGAGCTGGTCTATAACATCTTCCCGCGCCTCGCCGATCGCAAGAAACAGCTCGCCGGCACCATGAGCGGCGGTGAGCAGCAGATGCTCGCAGTCGGCCGTGGGCTGATGCTCAAACCGCGCCTGCTGATGCTCGATGAACCCTCGCTAGGCCTCGCACCCGTGATGACCGACGTGACCTTCGAGAAGATCGGCGAGATCCACAAGATGGGCACCGCGATCCTTTTGGTCGAGCAGAATGTCAGCCGCGCACTGTCGCTGGTGCAGCGCGCCTATGTGCTGGAAAGCGGCAAGGTGATCATGCACGGCACCAGCACCGAGCTTGCCAACAACAAGCAGGTGCAGGCGGCGTATCTGGGGATTTAAGGTGGAGTTTGTACCCTCCACCGTCATTGCGAGCGAAGCGAAGCAATCCAAAGTTCCGCGTATGCCGGCCGATGGATTGCTTCGTCGCTGTCGCTCCTCGCAATGACGGCGACAGCTTCTAAGTCACCACCGTCCGTTTCGGCTCGACAATCTCGAACATCCGCGGAAACTCATCCATCAGCGCCATCAATTCGCCGAGCCGCATCGGGTCACCCGCGGCCTTGATCTTGCCGGCGGCGACGGCGTTCGGGAACGTGGTCAGCTTGGCGATGATCTCGTCGAGCGTGCCACGCGCCAGCGTGAAGCTGGCATGGGCATCGCCCGCCTGCGCGCCCTTGACGTAGGTCAGCGCCGCATTCTCGAGATTCAGGATGAAGCTCTCGCCGGTGTCGGTGAAATTCCAGTTCAGCACGATGCGCTTGCCCTCCGCCTTGGGACCGTTGAGGCGGACACCGAGCACGTCGAACAGCTGCTCGGTGCGCAGCGCGGCCAGCGTCTCACGCGGCATCGGGGCGCGCGGCGGCGTCTTCGGCATGCCCTGGCGCAATTCCTGGGCGCCGAACAGATAGGCGTTGCGCCAGGTCGAACTCTCCGCGGCGTAGCCCAGCTGCTCGAACGTGTCAGCCAGCATCGCGCGCGCCGCCTGGTTGTCGGGATCGGCAAACACGAGATGGCTGACCGCCTGCGCGACGAAGCGGAATTCACCCTTGGCGAAATCTGCTTCAGCACGTTTCAGGATCGCGTCTGCGCCGCCCATGTACTCGACATACTTCTTGCCCGACTCCACCGGCGGCAGTGGATCGAGGTTGACCGGATTGGCGTCGTACCAGCCGAGATACTTCTGGTAGATCGCCTTCACATTGTGCCTGATATGGCCGTAATAGCCGCGGCCGTGCCAGGCGCCTTCGAGGCTCTGCGGCAGGCGGATGGCTTCAGCGATCTCGGCCGCATTGAGTCCGTGGTTCATCAGCCGGATAGTCTGGTCGTGCGCGTACTTATAGAGATCGCGCTGCTGGCGGATCATGGTGTCGATGCGGTCGCGCCCCCACACCGGCCAGTGATGCTGGCCGCACATCGCCTCGGCCTTGCCGCCCCACATCTGCAGGGCCTCGCCGAGATATTTCGACCAGGCCAGCGCGTCGCGGACATCGGCGCCGCGGAACGGCAGCAGATTGTGGAAATTATGCGTGCAGTTCTCCGCGAGGTTCAGCAGCTTGTAGCGCGGCAGGAAGAAATGCATCTCCGCCGGCGCCTCGCTGTTCGGCGCCATCTGGAATTCGAACTCGACGCCGTCGATGATCCTGACGTCGCCGGTCGCGATGATCAGGTCGGTCGGGCGCAGCAGCGCCACGGAGCCCGCCGCCATGGTCTTGCCAAGGCCGCAATCGACCTGGCCGCGCACGCCCTTGGCGAGGAACGGCCCGAACTGATATTGCGCGCGGCGCAGCATCGCCGGCCCGGCGATGACGTTTTCGGAGACCGCGTGCTCCATGAACAGGTTCGGCGCGATGATCGGCACGCCCGCCGCCAGCATCTCGTCATCGATCACGCCGCGCGCGCCGCCCCAATGGTCGGTATGAGTGTGCGAGAAAATCACGGCCACGACCGGCCGCCGACCACGGTGCTGGAAATATAGCTCCATCGCCGCGCGCGCGCCCTCGATCGAGGTCAGCGTATCCACGACGATGACGCCCTTGTCGCCTTCGATCAGCGTCATGTTGGCGATGTCGAGCCCGCGCACCTGGTAGACGCCAGGGACCACCTCGAACAGGCCGTGATGCATGTTGAGCCGCGACTGCCGCCACAGGCTGGGATCGACGGATGGCGGCGCGTTCTCGTCAGACAGAAAGCCGTAAGGCTCGAGGCTCCAGACCGTCCGCCCCTGCGCGGAGGCGATCTTCGCATTCTCGATGGTGCCGAGGAAGCCGCGCGCGGCATCGTCGAAATCCCTGACATCAGAGAACGGCAGCGCCTTCAGCGTCGCCTCGTGTTGCGCGATAACGGAGGCGGATGCGGCCTTCGGAGTTGGCTGCGACGTATCGGCTGTCGTCATGGTCATTTACTCCCTCGCACTATTATTGGTCGCGCGTCACTCAGCGAAACTGCACACCTTCGAACTGCCCGCTGCGGCGCCACTCGTCGATATATTTGAAGTAGGCCAAGGCACCGGCCGGATAGCCGACGTTAAGCTTGGCGGCCGGGCCGGGCTCGTGTCCCTCGTTGTTATAGTAGCCGGGCGTGCAATCGGGCCCGCCGATCATCCGGCCGACGCTGGTCAGCAGAAGCTCGATCCAGCGATCTTCGGCTTCCTTGCTGACCTCGATCTGCGCAAAGCCGTTCGCCTGCGCGTGGCTCACCATCTGCGCGATCGTCCTTGCCGCCTCGGTCAAATTGTGCGGCACATTGGAGATGAGATTGGCGCCCTGGGTCGGCTGCACGAAGAACGCATTCGGAAAGCCATGGACGTGGATGCCGTGCTTGGTCCGCATGCCCTGCGCCCAATACTCCGACAGCTTAACGCCATCCCGGCCCGTCAGGTCGAAGCCGGCGCGGCGCTTGTATTCCGTGCCGACCTCGAAGCCGGACGCATAGATGATGCAATCGAGCTCGTATTCCTTGCCGGCGACGACAATCCCGTTCTCGGTGATGGCATCGACGCCCTTGCCTTCGGTATCAACCAAATGCGCACCGGGCGTATTGAACGCCTGAAGATACGAATCATGGAAGCAGGGCCGCTTGCAGAGCTGGCCGTACCAAGCCTTGAGATTCGCAGCCGTCTCGCGATCGCGGACGATGCTGTCGATCCGGTTGCGGATTTCCTCCATCTTTTCGAAGTCGGAATCCTCGAAAGCGGCCCGCATGTTTTGCACGGTCCTTTGCTCGCGCGGCAGCAGCATGACCTTGGCGCGGATCCGCTTCGACAAATCGGTCCAGCCGTCCTGCACCAGATCCTCTTCCGCGGAGCCGCCGGCCTGATTTGCAGTGAAATTTTCCAGCCAGCGCAGTTGCCAACCGGGCGTGGCAATATCCGCGAACCATTTTGGATCGATCGGAACATTGCCGCGCACGTCGACCGACGAAGGCGTGCGCTGGAACACGTAGAGCTCCTTGCAAGCACGCGCGAGATGCGGCACGCATTGCACGGAGGTTGCACCTGTCCCGATGATGCCGACGCGCTTGCCGGCCAGCTTCTCCATCAGCGCGCCCTGGGGATTGCCGCCGGTGTAGTCGTAATCCCAGCGGCTGGTGTGGAACGAATGCCCCTTAAAGTTCTCGATGCCGGGAATGCCGGGAAGCTTCGGCACGTGCAGCGGACCGGTGCCGATGCCGACATATTGCGCGGTGAAGGCGTCTCCTCGGGTGGTGCGGATCGTCCAGCGCGATTGCGCCTCGTCCCAGTCGAGGCTCACCACCTCGGTGTGAAACAGCGCGTTGTGGTAGAGGCCGAAATGTTTGCCGATCCGCTGGCAGTGCGCGAGGATCTCCGGCGCATGCGCGTATTTCTCCGACGGCATGTGGCCGGTCTCTTCCAGCAGCGGCATGTAGACCATCGAAGCTGTGTCGCATTGCGCGCCGGGATAGCGGTTCCAGTACCAGGTGCCGCCGAAATCGCCGCCCTTCTCGATGATGCGAACATCCTTGATGCCGGCCTCGGTCAGCCGGGCCGCCGTGGCAAGCCCTGCGAAGCCGCCACCGATGAAGGCAAAGGTGACATGGTCGCTCTTCGGCGGGCGCGGGGTGACCGGCGTGTAGGGATCGTCGAGATAGTGCGCCAGCTGTCCCTTGATCTGCAGATACTGGTCGTTGCCGTCAGAACGCAGCCGCTTGTTGCGCTCCTCCAGATACTTTTGGCGCAGGCGCTCCTTGTCGATTGCAGAGGGTTTTGCGTTCCGGGGCTGGTCAGTCATGGTCATCAGCAAGCGCCTCACTCATCAGGCTTTTGGTCGCCATTCCAGCGCAACTAACCCCATATCGACACAATTGGCAAATTCATTTCGATATATTGACAATAATGCCAATCTGAGACCATTATTTTGCATGACGTCGCTGATTACGGCCGAGCCGCAAACCGACCCATCCTTTGCGACCACCCTCGCGCATGGGCTCGACCTCCTGGCGGCCTTCCGCAGTCACGCCGGCCCGCTGTCGAACGCCGAACTCGCCCAGCATACGGGCCTGTCGCGGCCGACGGTGTCGCGGCTGACCTACACGCTGGAGCAACTCGGCTATCTCAGGCGCGATGCCAAGGGCCGCTTCGTACTCGGGCTTGGCGTGCTCGCCGCGGCCTATCCGGTGTTGTCGTCCCTGAAGGTGCGCCAACTCGCGCGCCCGCTGATGCGTGACTTCGCAACCTATGCCGGCGGCACGGTGTCGATCGCGATGCCGTTCGGGCTCGACTTCATCTATGTCGAGACGCTGCGCACGACGGATGCGGCGCCGCATGTGCCTGATGTCGGTTTCGTCAGCACGCTGGCGCCGACCGCGGTCGGCCGCGCGCTGTTGTCGCTATTCACCGGGGACGAGCTCGACGCCTATGTGGCGCGCGTCAAGGCCGAGCGTCCCGACGAGTTCGATTACGTCCAGAAGCGCACGCTGCCTGACATCGAGCTGTGCAAGGAGTGCGGCTTCGCCGTCTCACTTGGCGAATGGCGGCGCGAGATCTTCGGCGTTGCCGCGCCGCTCTACCGCACGTCATCGGGCGAGTGCCTGGCGGTCAATTGCGGTGTTCCCTCATACCGGTTCAGCGCCGAGCAGATCGAGCGCGAATGCGGCCCGCGCATCCTCGGCCTCGCCCGCAGCATCCGCGCGCTGGTGGCGGACGGCTAGCCCCGGTCACTTCCTCACATCCATCTTGATGCTGCCATCGTCAGGCGGCGCGTTGCCGGCTGCGATCGTCATCCACGCGTGCCGGCTCGGCCGCGAAGACGTAGCCGCCGCGACGCTCCTTTGCACGATACAGCGCCGCGTCGGACCGCGAGAGCAGTGCCTCGACCGTCATGCCGTGCTCGGGCGACAGCGCGATGCCGATACTGGCCCCGATGACGATGTCATGATCGCCAATCCGATAGGGCGCGCTGATCGTGTCGAAAATCCGCTGCGCCATGGCTTCGGCCTCGCCGCGGGATTGCGGCGCCCCTGGACCAGGATGAATTCGTCGCCGCCCATGCGCACGACGAGATCGGTACCGTCGGCGAGCGACGACAACCTTGCCGCCACCTGCCGCAGCAGGGCGTCGCCGACCGGATGACCGAAGCGGTCGTTGGCCGCCTTGAAATGATCGAGGTCGATGGCATGGACCGCAGCCATCGCGCTACCGCGTTCTGCGAGGATCTCCGCGAGGTCGGTGGCGAGCACCGAGCGGTTGAGCAGGCCGGTCATCGGGTCGATACGCGCCAGCTGTTCGAACTTCCGCTTCAGCGACATCTGGTTCAGCGTGTTGTCGTAAGACAAACGAACCATCTCGACACCGGCCACTATGAAGACCAGGAACATGACGCCCAGCGCGATATGCGGTGCATCCCATGCCTTCATGAAGCTCGCAACGACCGCGGGCAGAGCCACCGCCGCGAAATCCAGGATCGCGACCACCGGCCGCAACGACAGCCGCGCGACGATCCCCGCGCTGAAGCCGAAGGCGATGCCGACCGCCATCACCAGGCAGATCGCGTCGTCGACGAACAGGCTGCGGCCGGCAAACAACCCGATGGTCAGGGCGGTGGCCACGCTGCCCACCGCGTAGCGCCATTCCCAGACGACGCCCTCGGCCCGATCGCGCAGCGGCCTCCGGCGCGTTTCGTTCCGGAATGCGAGCACGCCGAACAGCCGCACGACGGCGACGACAACGCCGACGATCGCCAGCGCCGCGGAGAGGCGGTCCCCGGTCTCGCTGACCGAAATCGCGCCGACGATTGCCTGACAACCGCCGGCAATCAGGATCGGGACCGTGGTCCCGTAAAGCGTCCCGATAACCTCCAGATAGACGGCGTCGGAGATCGACGCGGCGCCAGATCTGAATCTCCCGAACGGCATGGTTTTCCCCCGATACGGCCCGCAGGATACCGGAGGGACGTAAAGCTACCGGGGTCCAGATCGCTAAAATTGAATCGACTTCAGCGCATTAGGGATGCGTTAACCGCATCCAACGGGGCGCCGCTGGAGCCTTTTTCATTCCGGACCTGCCGACAAGCCAGCCCGGACAGGTCCGGGCTGGCTTGGCTCATCCTAGGCCAGGTAGTTGCCCTCGAGCGCCGGCATGATGTCGAGCACTTCGAAATAGTGGTCCCAGAACCGGGTGTCACGAAGGTGATCGCAGAACCAGGCCCAAGCCGTCAGGTCGCGGGTTTCGCAAATCATGACGTCGGTCGCCCTGGTCGAGAAAGCCTCCGGTTCGAACCAGCGTATCCTGAGTTCGGGACGCCGCCTGAGCAGCGGGATGATTTCCTCGTCCAGGAAGGCGCGGCGCTGCTCGGTCTTCAGATCGAGCCAATGCCGCGTGGTCTTGACCATGACAAAGATGTGAAACGTGTTGGGATCGTCCTCATGTTCGGGGAGGACAGCGGATGTTGTCGATTGTAATGTGGTCATTGATCAGGTTTCCTTTCGCCTGCATAATGTGAGTAATTGCTCGTATTCCACAACTCGCGTTTCAGGAGCGAAACTCATGCCGGCGAAACGGCGCGTAAAGGCCCGGAAACAGCCGCTTCAGCAGCGCTCGCGGGAAACCGTCGCGGTCATCCTGGAGGCCGCGGCTCGCGTTTTGGAGCAGCGCGGGCTCGAGGGTTACAACACCAATGCGGTGGCCGAACGTGGCGGGATCAGCGTCGGCTCGGTCTACCAGTACTTCCCGAACAAGGACGCGCTGACCCTCGCCCTGATCGCCAGATTCGAAGACGAGCTGTTGGAGAAGGTGCGGGACGCGTTCGCGGCATCCGAGGGAAAGAGCCTGACGGCGGCACTCAAGCTCCTCGTTCGCGCCCAGATCGAGGTGCACGCCGAGCGGGCGGGACTGAACCGCATCCTGGAGACCGAGGAAGATCGCCTGCGCCCGACGTCGTCAGATTCATCGGCGTCCGGAGAGCTGAAGGCGTTGGTCCGTGCCCTGCTGGAGAGACACCGAAGCGAGATCGGCAAGCCCGTCGATGGCGATACGATCGAGGACGTGATCGTGATCTCCCGTGCGATGGTCGACCATGCGCTCCAGAAGGACCTGTCGCGGCCTGCCGCCAGCCGCCGGGTGCTGCGCGCGATCGAGGGATATCTGCATGGCCGTGACCGGGCATGAACGGCTTCAGGCAAGGCCGCATCGCATACGCATCATGCAGCGAAACAACTGTGGAACGCACGGCCGGCGTAGTACATCGCGGCCTTGGAGATATCTGAGGCATGCTCGAAAAGACCCCGACAGCCGGCGCAGCTGCGGCGCCCGTCACCGATGGACTGCCGTGGGAGACCCGGCGCTGGGCGGTAGCTGCGATCTTCACCGCGCTGGCGATGGCCTCGCTCGATACGGCGATCGCCAATATCGCCCTGCCTGCGATCGCGAACGATCTGCATGTCAGCCCCGCCGAAGTCGTATGGGTCGTCAACGTCTACCAGATTGCTTTGGTCGCGACGCTGTTGCCGCTCGGCGCGCTCGGCGAAATCGTCGGCCACCAGCGCATCTATCTGTGCGGTCTCCTGCTGTTCACATTGGCGTCAATTGGCTGCGCCCTGGCGTGGTCGCTGCCAAGCCTGCTTGTGGCGCGCACCCTGCAGGGAGTGGGCGCCAGCGGCCTGATGAGCGTCAACACCGCGCTGGTGCGCTTCGTCTATCCGAGCCGGATGCTCGGCCGCGGTTTTGGCCACAATGCACTCGTGGTCGCGACCGCCTTCACGCTGGGGCCGACGATCGCATCCGGCATCCTGGCATTCGGGCCATGGCCCTGGCTGTTCGCGGTCAACATTCCGTTCGGCCTGATCGCGCTGGTGATCGGCCTGAAGACGCTGCCGGCGACGCCGCGCGCCACCCACGCGTTCGATTTCACCGGGGCGGCGCTCGCCAGCGCCTGCCTCGGCCTGTTCATCACCGGCATCGGCAGCGCCGCGCACAAGGCCGCACCCGCGCTTGTCATCGCCGAGCTCGTCGGCGCGTTGCTGTTTGGCTGGATCCTCACCCGACGGCACGCCGATCATCCCGCGCCGATGCTGCCGATCGATCTGTTCCGCCGGCCGATTTTCGCGCTGTCGGCGGCGACCGCGGTCTGCTCATTTGCTGTGCAGGGGCTCGCCTTCGTGTCGTTACCGTTCTACTTCGAGGACATATTGCATCGCTCGCAGGTCGAGACCGGCTTCTTCATGACGCCCTGGCCGCTGGTGGTCGCCTTCATGGCGCCGATCGGCGGACGCCTCTCCGACCGCTATCCAGCCGGCATCCTCGGCGGCATCGGCATGGTGCTGCTCGGCATTGGCATGGTGCTGCTGGCAACCCTGCCGACCGAGCCCAGCGTCGCCAACATCATCTGGCGTACGATGATCTGCGGCCTCGGATTCGGCTTCTTCCAGACGCCCAACATGAAGGCGATTATGTCAAGCGCCCCGCCCCACCGCAGCGGCAGCGCCAGCGGCATCGTCGCAACCGCACGGTTAACCGGGCAGACCACCGGCGCCGCCCTCGCCGCGCTGTGCTTTGCGCTGGCCGGCCGCGAGGGCGCGACCGTCGCGCTCGCACTTGGCGCCGGCTTTGCGGCGCTCGGCGCCGTCATGAGTTTCCTGCGTCTGGCGGTCGGAGCGCCGCGCTCGGTATGATCAGACAGCGGGCCGACGTGTAGGGGGAACCAGTGCGACGTGTCCGCTTGCTCGCCGGAGCATTTCTGCTGTTGCTGCTGCCGGCCCATCTCCGCGCACAGGCGGTGTGGGACATGCCGACGGAATATCCCAGGAGTGCCATGCCGGGACTTGGCCTGACGACCTTCGCAGGACACGTTGCCGAAGCCAGCGCCGGGAAACTCCAGATCAAGCCGAGCTTCGACGCGAGCGCCGGGATTCGATCCGCCGATATGCTCGCCGCGATTGTGGAAGGTAAGGTGCAGGCCGGCGACGCCTTTGCGAGCGCACTCGAGGCCGAAGACCCGATCTTCGCCCTGACCTCGCTGCCATTCCTGGTCACGTCGAATGCTGACGCCAGGCGGCTTGCCGACGTGGCGCGGCCCTATCTTGCGACCGCGCTGCAGAAGAGGGGTTTGCGGCTGCTTTATCTGACACCATGGCCAGCCTCCGGCATCTGGTCGAAAACCTCCCTCAAGGCGCCATCCGATCTCGCCGACCTCTCAATCCGCACCTACGACAAGACGTCCAGCCAGGTCTTCGCCAGCGTCGGCGCCAAAGCCATGTCGATCAGCTTCGCGGATACGATGCCGAAACTGTCCGACGGCAGCATCAATGCCGTGCTATCCTCCGGAGATGGTGGCGCCGGCCGCAAGCTTTGGGAGTTTCTCCCCTATTTCAGCGAGATCACCTATTCGCTGCCAATGTCGGTCGCGAGCGTCAATCAGGCCGCCTACGACGGCCTCAGTCCGGACCTGAGAGCTGTCGTCGACGCCGCCGGCCGCCGGACTGAAGCTGAGCTATGGGCCACATTGTCGAGCAGGTTGGAGGACAACTATCAGCGCATGCGCGAAAATGGCGTCACGATCGACACCAATCCTGCGATCATTAGGGCGCTCCAAACGGAAGCCGCGGCGGCACAGCGCGCATGGTGCACCAAGGCGGGACCCGTCTGTCACCAGATCCTCGACGAGTTCAGGGTCGCAAAGCCATAGCTGCGCGCTGCGAACGGCGCTCCTTTCCCAACCCCGGCCCATCAATTCTCTTCCCGCGCTGCAAACGCGTTTTCTTGATTTGAACCGTTCCAGTTTCAAGGCCAACATCGCGCTGAAGTTCAATCGGAGGATTGGACCAATCAGGGGAAAGCGATGGCAAACCTCAATATCAACGGCAAGACAATCAGCGTCGACGTCGAGGACGACACGCCCCTGCTGTGGGCGATTCGTGAGAATGTCGGACTGACGGGGACCAAATACGGTTGCGGCATCGCACAATGCGGCGCCTGCACCGTGCATATCGACGGCGTCGCGATGCGCTCCTGCGGCGTCACGGTCAGCGAAGCCGCAGGCAAGGCGATCACCACCATCGAAGGCCTCGGCGCCAACAACGCCCTGCACAAGGTGCAGCTGGCCTGGATCGCCAACGACGTGCCGCAATGCGGCTACTGTCAGAGCGGCATGATCATGGCGGTCGCGGCGCTCCTGAAGGAGAACCCCAAGCCGACCGATCAGGACATCGACGACGCCATCACCAATATCTGTCGCTGCGGCACCTTCCAGCAGGTGCGCGAGGCGATCCATGCTGCCGCAAGCGCATAAGGAGGCAGCCATGAATCAGCACATCATGCCAAAGCTCAATCGCCGCGCCTTCGTGGTTGGCGCGACCACCGCCGGTGCCGGCCTCGCACTCGGCCTCGACCTTCCCTTCGGTGGGCCATCCGTGGTGCGCGCCGCCGACGGCTCGCCCGAGGTCAATTGCTGGGTCGTGATCAAGCCCGACGACACGGTGGTGATCCGCATCGCCCGCTCCGAGATGGGCCAGGGCACGCTCACCGGCCTCGCCCAGCTCGTCGCCGAGGAGCTGGAATGTGACTGGTCGAAGGTCACGACCGAATTCCCGACGCCCGGCCAGAGCGTCGCCCGCAAGCGCGTCTGGGGCGACTTCTCGACCGGCGGCAGCCGCGGCATCCGCACCTCGCAGGACTATGTCCGCAAGGGCGGCGCAGCGGCGCGCATGATGCTGATCCAGGCCGCCGCCAACGACTGGAAGGTGCCGGTCTCGGAATGCAAGGCGTCCAACAGCGTGATCACGCACACGCCGTCCGGCAAGACCACCACCTACGGCAAGGTCGCAGAAGCCGCCGCCAAGCTCGAGCCGCCGACCGACGTCAAGCTGAAGGACCCGAAGGACTGGACCATCGCGGGCAAGGGCCTGAAGCGGCTCGACACATCAGACAAGACCACCGGCAAAATGATCTACGGCATCGACGTCAAGCTGCCGGGCATGCTCAACGCCGCGATCAAGGACTGCCCGGTGTTCGGCGGCAAGCTGAAGAGTTTTGACGAAGCCAAGATCGCCAGCATGAAGGGCGTCAAGAAGGTGGTGCAGGTCGGCGATAGTGCCGTCGCCGTCGTGGCCGACACCTGGTGGCACGCCAAGACCGCGCTCGATGCGTTGCCGATCGTCTGGGACGAAGGCGACAACGCAAAAGTCTCCAGCGAGACGATCGCGAAGTGGCTGGCCGAAGGTCTCGACAATGCGCAGCCGGCCTATGTCGGCCAGCAGAATGGCGACGTGAAAGCTGCGATTGCCAGCGCGGCAAAGAAAGTCGAGGCGGTCTACAGCTACCCCTACCAGAACCACGCCACGATGGAGCCGATGAACGCCACCGCGCTCTACACGGCTGACAAATGCGAGGTGTGGTGCGGGACCCAGAATGGCGAAGCGGCCTACGCGGCGGCGCTGGAGGCCTCCGGCCTGCCGCCGGAGAAGGTCGACGTGCACAAGCTGATGCTCGGCGGCGGCTTCGGCCGGCGCGGCATGACCGACTACGTCCGCCAGGCAGTCGCGATCGCCAAGCAGATGCCGGGTACCCCGGTCAAACTGTTGTGGTCGCGCGAAGAGGACATGCAGCACGGCAAGTATCACCCGATCACGCAATGCAAGTTGACCGGCGCGTTCGATGCCGACAACAATCTGGTCGGGCTGCACTACCGGCTGTCAGGGCAATCGATCCTGTTCTCGGTGCGCCCGGAAGCGCTGCAGAACGGCATGGATCCCGCCGCATTCCAGGGCGTCGCGCAATCCGGCGAGGCCGCGATCGGCTATTCGGTGCCAAACCTGCTGGTCGAGCATGCGATGCGCAATCCGCACGTCCCGCCTGGCTTCTGGCGCGGCGTCAATGTCAATCACAACGCGATCTATCTCGAATGCTTCATGGACGAGCTGGCCCAGGCCGCAGGCCAGGACCCGCTCGAATTCCGCCGCAAGCTGATGGGCACGCATCCCAAGCATCTCGCCGTGCTCAACGCCGTGGCCGAGAAGATCGGCTGGGGCACGCCGGCGCCGCAGGGTGTCTATCGCGGCATCGCGCAGGTGATGGGCTATGGCAGCTACGTCGCCGGCGCCGCCGAGATCTCGGTGACCGACGGCAGCAAGATCAAGGTGCATCGCATCGTCGCTTCCACCGACCCCGGCTATGTCGTCAATCCGGCGCAGGTCGAACGGCAGATCGCGGGCTCCTTCGTCTACGGCCTGAGCGCGCTGTTCTACGGCGGCTGCACCGTGAAGGATGGCCGCATCGAGCAGACCAATTTCGACACCTACAACTCGATGCGCATCAACGAAATGCCGAAGGTGGAATCGGTGATGGCGCCGAGCGGCGGGTTCTGGGGCGGCGTCGGCGAGCCGACCATCGGCGTTGCGGCGCCGGCGGTGCTCAACGCCTATTTCGCGGCGACCGGCAAGCGTATCAGGACATTCCCACTGCGTAACCAGAACATCACCTTCGCCTGATCCAACACAAGTGGCGGCCCGATCGGCCGCCGCTCCCCTCTTTCCGGATTGTCGTGCATGACCGTCACGCGTCGTCCGACGCGCAGGGATGTCGTCCGCGGAGCCGCTGTCGTCGCCGCGGCGGCGCTGGCATGTCCGTCACTCGCGCAAAGCTCACCGCGCGTCGCTGTGATCGGCGGCGGCTTCGGCGGCGCCGCTTGCGCGCGGGCGCTGCGACGGCTCGATCGAAAGCTGCAGATCACGTTGATCGAGCCGAACACGACGTTCACCGCCTGCCCGCTCAGCAACGAGGTGATCGCGGGTTTGCGCGAGCTTTCCGCACAGCAATTCACCTACGACGCAGTCGTGGCCGACGGCATCGCCGTTGTCGCGCAGGCGGCCAAGAAAGTCGATGCGCAGGCGCGCACGATCGGCTTCGGCGACGCCTCAACGCTGTCCTACGACCGGCTGATCCTCGCACCCGGCATCGAGCTGCGTTTCGACGCCCTGCCCGGATATGACGAGGCGGCATCCGCACAGATGCCGCATGCCTGGAAGGCCGGCGAGCAGACGATGCTGCTGCGCAGGCAGCTCGAATCGATGGACGATGGTGGCCTCGTCGTGATCGCGGTCCCCGCCGCGCCGCTGCGTTGCCCGCCCGCGCCTTATGAACGCGCCAGCCTGATCGCGCATTATCTGAAAGCGCGGAAGCCCCGCTCGAAGGTCCTGGTGCTCGACGCCAAGGACACTTACTCGCAGCAAAAGCTGTTCGAAAACACCTGGAAGGAGCTCTATCCCGGTATGATCGAGCGGGTCGCGCTGTCGCAGGGCGGCAGGGTGACCTCGGTCAATCCGGCGACGAACGAGATCGTTACCGACTTCGGCAACTACACCGCTGCGGTTGCCAATGTGATCCCACCGCAGAAGGCCGGGCGCATCGCCGAGATCGCAGGTGCTGCCGACCACACCGGCTGGTGCCCGATCGATCCGGTCAGCTTTGCCTCAAAGCTCGTGCCTGATGTTCATGTCATCGGCGATGCCTGCATTGCCGGCGGCATTCCGAAATCCGCGTCTGCTGCGAGCGCGCAAGGCAAGGCCTGCGCGGCGGCGATCGTCAATGCGTTGGCCGGAAAGGCGCTGGAGATGCCGCGGCTCGACGGCGCATGCTACAACACGGTGGCCCCGGGATATGCGTTCTCGCTGAAAGGCATCTACCAGCCGAAACAGGACCAGTATGCCGAGAGCGAGGTGACCACGAGCCCGGTCGAGGCATCGCGCGAAGTGCGCCATCGCGAGGCGGAGCAGGCATTGGAGTGGTTCAAGACCATCACGGGGGACGCCTTTGGCTAGACCCTTGTTCATGGCATTGTCTGCTGCTGCGTTGTTCGTGGCTTGCTCGACGGCTGGCGCAGAGGGGCTGCGTCCCTACGTCGTGGCGGGTGATGCGATTCCGGATACGCTGACGGGAACAAAGGGCGACGCGATACGCGGCCGCGCTTTGACCGTCGAGCGCTCCAGCACTTGCATCCTCTGCCATGGCGGCCCATTTCCGGAACTGGCGTTCCAGGGCGATCTGGCGCCAAGCCTTGCCGGCAGCGGCGGTCGCTGGTCGGAAGGACAGTTGCGGTTGCGCCTGGTGGACGCCTCGCGCCTCAATGCAGCGACGATCATGCCGTCCTACTATCGTGTCGACGGGCTCACCCGCGTCGGCGCCTCGTGGCGCGGCAAGCCGATCCTGTCGGCAGAGCAGATCGAGGATATCGTGGCGTATCTGGCGACGTTGCATAACTGAGGAAGCACGATGACGGATTCGGATCACAGCACGCGCCGAACGTTTCTGGGCCTCGCCGGCAGCGCCGCCGCGCTCGGCGTGGTTTCGATCGTGACCGTGCGACCGGCTGACGCGACGCCGGCCATGCTATCGGCGGCGATCCGCAATATCGTCGGCGAAGCCAATGTGAGAACCGGCAAGGTCAAGCTCGACATTCCGCCGCTGGTCGAGAACGGCAACACCGTGCCAATGACGGTCAGCGTCGATAGCCCGATGACGGCTGATAACTACGTGAAGAGCATCCATGTCTTCAACGAGAAGAACCCGCAGCCGAACATCGGCAATTTCTATCTCAAGCCGAGCGCCGGGCGCGCACAGGTGTCGACCCGCATCCGGCTTGCCGACAGCCAGAAGGTCACAGCCATCGCGCGGCTCTCCGACGACACGTTCTGGTCGGCAACCGCCGATGTCGTGGTGACGCTGGCGGCCTGTACCGAGGAGGCGATCTGATGCCCTCCGCTCTCATCAATGTGCCGGCCAGGGCCAAGCGCGGCGAAATCATCGAGATCAAGACATTGATGTCGCACATCATGGAAACCGGCTATCGCCACATCGCTTCGGGCGAGGTGGTGCCGCGTGACATCATCACGAGCTTCACCTGCCGCTACAACGGCGCAGAGATCTTTCGCGCCGATCTCTATCCGGCAATATCAGCCAATCCGTTCATCACCTTCTTCACGACGGTGACCGAGAGCGGCAAGTTCGAATTCGAGTGGATCGGCGACAGGGGATTCTCGGAAACTGCGTCGGCGTCGATATTGGTCGAATGAAGATCATCGGCTGCATTGCGATCCTCACTGCGATCGCGGGCACAGCGCTCGCAGCCGATATCCCGCAGTCTGAACGCCGCTCCGGCACCAGTTTCATGAGCCCGGACACCAGGGCGATACAGGATGAGGACACCGCCAATCCCGGCATGCTCTGGGTGCTCGACGGCGAAGCCCTGTGGACGCGCAAGGCTGGTGTCGCGGACAAGGCCTGTGCCGATTGCCACAACGACGCGCGCGTCAGCATGAAGGGCGTCGCGTCACACTATCCAGCGTTCGAGAAGGCCTTCGGAAAACCGGTCGATCTGGAACAGCGCATCAATCTCTGCCGCACCAATCACCAGCAGGCGACCCCGCTCGCCTATGAAAGCCGCGAGTTGCTTGCACTGACTGCCTATGTTGCGCGGCAATCGCGGGGCATGCCGATCGAAGCGGGCGACGATCCGGAGATCGCGCCATTCGTCGAACAAGGTCGCGAGCTGTTCATGCAGCGGCAGGGCCAGCTCAATCTCGGCTGCACCAACTGTCACGACGACAATTGGGACAAGAAGCTCGCGGGGTCCGCGATCACGCAAGCGCATCCGACCGGCTATCCGCTCTACCGGCTGGAATGGCAGTCGCTCGGGTCGTTGCAACGGCGGCTGCGCGCCTGCATCACTGGTACTCGGGCGCAGCCCTATGACTACGGGTCGCCTGAGCTGGTCGCGCTCGAACTCTATCTGATGTCGCGGGCGCGAGGAATGGCGATCGAGACGCCCGCGGTCCGGCCTTGAGTGCACATCACTTCACGAGCGAAGCGAAGCAATCCATTGCTCCCGGCTGTACCGGAAGATGGATTGCTTCGTCGCTACTTCGCAATGACGGGGCTGGCGATCAGTGCGAAGGTCAGCGCTCGGCGAACGCCTTCTCGACCACAAACTGCGCGGGCTCGCCATGGTTGCCCTCGACGAAGCCGCAGCCGTTGAGCAGCGTACGGGTGTCGGCGACCAGCGACGGCGAGCCGCAGATCATGACACGATCATGCGCGGCATCGAGCGCCGGCAGGCCGATATCGGTGAACAGCTTGCCCGAGGTGATGAGATCGGTGATGCGGCCGCGGTTGCGGAAGGGGTCGCGCGTCACGGTCGGATAGTAGATCAACTGTTCCCGCACCAGTTCGCCGATCATTTCGTCGTTCGGCAGTCTCTCGGTGATCATCTCGCCATAGGCGAGCTCCTTGACCTTGCGGCAGCCATGCAGCAGCACGACCTTCTCGAAGCGATCGTAGGTCTCGGGATCCTTGATCACGCTGAGGAACGGAGCAAGGCCCGTGCCAGTGCCGACCAGATAGAGGTTGCGGCCGTCCTCGAGGTTGTCGATCACGAGCGTGCCGGTCGCCTTGCGGCTGACGATGATCTCGTCGCCCTCCTTGAGGTGCTGGAGGCGCGAGGTGAGCGGGCCATCCGGCACCTTGATCGAGAAGAACTCGAGCGTGTCTTCGTAGTTCGCGCTGGCGACGCTGTAGGCGCGCAGCAGCGGCTTCTCGCCGACCTTGAGGCCGATCATGGTGAATTCGCCGTTGCGGAAGCGGAACGTGGGATTGCGGGTGGTGGTGAAGGAGAACAGTGTGTCGGTCCAGTGGTGAACGCTCAGAACGCTTTCCTGGTTGAAATTGCTCATCACACCAATCCCTGATTTTGCTGGAGCAGTAAGGATTTGAAGCCCGTTGACCGGCTTGATCGTTTGTATACGATCATTCGTATACAAACGAATAATCCGGCTTGATCGAAAAGTCAAGCCGGGCTCAAATTCACCGGTAATTCAGTGAACGGAAGGAACGATTCCATGGCTCATGACGCGCCCCAGGCCACCGGCCCCAGCAAGCTGGTGATCCGCAATATCGGGCTTCTGCTGTCGGGGGCGCTGGAGAAGCCAATCCTGGATGCCGATACGATCACAGCCGAGAACGGCAAGATCACAGCTATCGGCCGCTTCAAGGATGTCGACACCGAAGGCGCCACCACGATCGTCGATGCCAACGGGACGACAGTCGCGCCTGGCCTGATCGACAGCCACGTCCACCCTGTCGCCGGCGACTGGACGCCGCGACAGAACCAGAGCGGCTGGATCGACAGCTACCTTCACGGCGGCGTCACCACGATGATCTCCGCCGGCGAGGTGCACATGCCCGGCCGGCCCCGCGATGTCGTCGGGCTGAAGGCCATGGCGATCTTCGCCCAGCGCGCGTTCTGGACGCTCCGCCCCGGCGGCGTGAAGGTTCACGCCGGCGCGCCGGTGATCGAATGCGAAATGGTCGAAGACGACTTCAAGGAATTGGCTGCTGCCGGCGTCAAGCTGCTCGGCGAGGTCGGGCTCGGCGGCGTCAAGGACGGCCCGACCGCGCGCAAGATGGTCGGCTGGGCGCGCAAATACGGCATCCAGAGCACGATCCACACCGGCGGTCCCTCGATCCCCGGCTCAGGCTTGATTGACAAGGACGTGGTGCTGGAAGCCGACACCGATGTGGTGGGCCACATCAATGGCGGCCACACGGCGCTGCCCGACGACCAGATCCGCTGCATTTGCGAGGGCTGCAAGCGCGGCCTCGAGCTGGTTCACAACGGCAATGAGCGCTCGGCGCTGTTCACGCTGCGCACCGCGCGCGAGATGGGCGATTTGCACCGCGTCATCCTCGGCACCGACGCCCCGGCCGGCTCCGGCGTGCAGCCGCTCGGCATCTTGCGGATGGTCTCGCTGCTGTCCTCGCTTGGCGACCTCCCCGCCGAGCTGGCGTTCTGCCTCGCGACCGGCAACACCGCGCGGATGCGCGGGCTCGATTGCGGCCTGATCGAGGTCGGCCGCTCCGCCGATTTCGTGCTGATGGACATGGCGCAGCATTCGCCGGGCAAGAACATCCTGCACAGCGTTCAGCTCGGTGATCTCCCCGGCATCGGCATGACCATCATCGATGGCATCGTCCGCACCCAGCGCAGCCGCAACACGCCGCCGGCAGGGAGAGTGCCGGAGATCGTGGCGAAGTAGCCTCCACGCGTCATTGCGAGGAGCGAAGCGACGAAGCAATCCATGCCGCAACAAACTGAGGGATGGATTGCTTCGCTACGCTCGCAATGACGGAAGGATGGATATCGTCGGCGCCGATAGCACGATCACCGCAACCTGCTCAGCAGCGCGATCAGCGTGTCGCGCTCCTTGGCGTCCAATGGCGCCAGCGTTTCCTTTGAGATCGTCAGCGCATTCGGGGCGGCTTTTTCGGCCGTTTGCTGACCGGCGCGCGTCAGGCTCACGAGCAGGCGGCGGCCGTCGTCGGGATCGGGTGATGTCTCGGTCAGGCCGCGTGCGGTCAGGCGATCGATCACGCCCTTGATGGTCGCGACATCCATCGACGTCAGCCGTCCGAGCAAATTCTGCGAACACGACCCGGTTTCGGACAGTTTTGACAGCGCCGCCCACTGCGTCGGCGTCAAATTGATGCCGATCTCGCGGGCGAAGATCATGGCGTGGCGCTGCCACACCTGACGCAGGATGAAGCCGATCTGCTCGTCGAGCACGTAGGCCGGCTTCGCCGCTTTCACGCTTCGCTTCTGGGCACTGGTCCTGGCCATTGTCTCGCCTTGCCCTTTACAGCGACAGATGGGCGTCGCGGATATCCGGACGCGCGTCAAGTTCGGCCATGGTGCCGCCGTAGCAAATCCGGCCGCGCTCGATGATGTAGGCACGGTCCGAGATCAGCCGCGCGAAATGCAGGTTCTGCTCGGAGACGACAATGCTGACGCCCTCTTTCTTCATCGCAAGGATCGCCTCGACCATCTGCTCGACGATCTTCGGCGACAGGCCTTCCGAGGGCTCGTCGAGCAATACCAGCGACGGGTTACCCATCAAGGTGCGCGCAATCGTCAGCATCTGCTGCTCGCCGCCGCTCATGCGACCGCCCGGCCGTCCGCGCATCTCGCCCAGATTGGGGAATAGCTTGAACAGCTTATCGCGGTCCCATTGCGGCGCGTTGGGCCGCTTTGGTTGGCGCCCGACTTCGAGATTTTCTTCCACCGTGAGATCGGTGAAGATACGCCGCTCCTCCGGCACATAGCCGAGGCCGCCGCGCACGATCGCATGGGTCGGCTCATGCGACACGTCCTTGCCCTCGAACACGATGCGCCCGGTGCGGTTCTCGACCAGGCCGACGATCGAGCGGAACGTGGTCGACTTGCCGGCGCCGTTGCGGCCAAGCAGTGCGACCACCTCACCCTCGCCGACCTCGAGCGCGATGTCGAACAGGATATGCGCCGGACCATAGAAGCTGTTGAGGTCGTTCACCGTGAGCTTCATGCGGGTGCTCCCTCGCGGTGACGCGCGTCGTAGAGCAGGCCCTCGCCGAGATAGATCGCCTGCACCTGGGCGTTGCCGCGGACCTCCTGCGGCGAACCCTCGGCGATCAAGGTGCCGCGGTTAAGCACCAGGATGCGGTCCGAGTGCTCGAACACCACATCCATGTCGTGCTCGGTGAACAGCACGCCGATCGACTGCTCGCGCGCGATCCGCGCGGTCAGCCGCATCAGCTCGATGCGTTCGCGCGGCGCCATGCCGGCAGTCGGCTCGTCCATCAGCAGCAATTTTGGCTGGTTGGCGAGCGCGATCGCAAGCTCCAGCCGCTTCAGGTCGCCATAGGCGAGTTCGCCGCAGGGCCGCTCGGCATAGGCGCCCATGCCGACGAGATCGAGCAGCCGCCCGGCCTCGTCGCGCGCCTGGTTCGCGGTCGAGGCCCACAGATTGAACAATTGCCGGCCATGTGACACCAGCGCGACCTGCACGTTCTCGCGCACCGTCATGGTCGGAAACGTTGCCGTGATCTGGAAAGTGCGCCCGACGCCCATCCGCCAGATCGCGCGCGGCTTTTTGCCCGTGGTCTCCTCGCCCAGCAGCCGGACGCGTCCGGAGTCCGGAATGATCTGGCCGTTGAGGACATTGAAACAGGTGCTTTTGCCTGCACCGTTCGGCCCAATCAACGCCAGGATCTCGCCGGCGCGCAGTTCGAACGAGACGCCGCGCATGGCATGCACGCCGCCATAGGATTTTGTCAGGCCCTCGACCGACAGCAATGTAGGAGCCATGCTCATTCGGCAGTCTCGATGCGCGAGGTGAGAAGCGGTGATGGCGTGGAGGTCGATTTGCGCCGGCGGTACAGGATCGTCTCCAGCGTGCCGACGATACCCTTCGGGAAGGCCACGACAATCAGCACGACAAAGGCGCCCAGCACCAGCTTGGAGAGATCGGTTTTGCTGATCAGCCAGATGTTGAGCGCCTTGTAGACGATTGCACCGATCACAGCGCCCGACACCGTCTCGACACCGCCGAGCAGCACCATGACCAGCGCGTCGACCGAGAGCGAGATGCCCATGTTGTCCGGGAAGACGCTACCCTTGAGATAGGCGAACAGCGCGCCGGCAAGGCCGGCGACGGTGCCCGCGATCACGAAGGCGGTCCACTGAATGCGCTTGCCGTTGATGCCGATCGCTTCGCTGCGCAGAGGAGAGTCTCGTGTCGCGCGCAACGCAAAGCCGAACGGCGAGAACACGATGATGCGCAGGATCACGACCGCGAGCGCGGCGACGCCGAGCGACAGCCAGTAGAAATGCGACGGGCTCGCCACCCAGCTCGAAGGCCAGACGCCGAGGATGCCGTTGTCGCCGCCGGTGACCGAGACCCACTGGAACGCAATCGACCACACGATCTGGGCAAACGCCAGCGTCAGCATCGCGAAATAGACGCCGGAGAGCTGGACCGCGAAGAAGCCGAACACGGCAGCACCGAGCAGCCCCAGCAGCGGACCGAGCAGCAGGCACGCAATCATCGGCAGGCCCGCCAGCTTGGCGAGCAACGCCACGCCATAGGCGCCGAGCCCGAAATAGGCCGCATGGCCGAACGACGCGAGTCCGCCGACCGACATCAGGAAATGCAGGCTGGCCGCGAAGATCACGAAGATCGCGATCTCCGAGCCAACCGTGAGCGCATAATTGCCGGCGAAGAACGGCAACGCGGCGGCGACGATCAGCGCCGCGATAGCCGCAAGCCGTTCGTTCGACGTCAACGGCCGCCACGGATTGACCGTCAAGCCCGGCGTGCGCCGCGCCGGTGCCTCCGGCTTGCCGAACAGCCCCCAGGGCCGGACGATCAGCACCACCGCCATCACCAGGAACACCAGGATGATGGAGATTTTTGGAAAGATCAGGATGCCGAACGCATTGAGCTCCGACACCAGCACGGCGGCAACGAAGGCGCCGATGATGCTGCCGAGACCGCCGATCACGACCACGACGAAGACCTCGACGATGACGCGCAAATCCATCGCGTGGTTCACCGCATCGCGCGGAATCTGCAACGCGCCGCCAAGGGCCGCGAGGAAGACGCCGAGTGCGAATACGCTGGTGAACAGCCATTTCTGATTGACGCCGAGGGCGGCGACCATGTCGCGGTCCTGCGTCGCCGCCCGCACCAGGATGCCCCAGCGGGTGCGCTGGAACAGCAACCAGAGGACGCCGAGCACGACCGGCCCCAGCACGATCAGGAACAGATCGTAGCTCGGAATGTTCTGGCCGAAGAAATCGACCGCTCCCCTGAAACCTGGTGCCCGGCGGCCGACCAGATCGTCCGGGCCCCAGATCAGCACCACGAGGTCCTCGACCATCAGCGTGAGGCCGAAGGTCGCGAGCAACTGGAACAGTTCGGGCGCATGATAGATCCGGCGCAGCAGCACCATCTCGACCAGCACGCCGACCGCAGCGACAACCAAGGCGGCCACGACGATGCCGCCCCAGAAGCCGAGCGCGCCGGAGAAACGCTCGGTCAGCGTGAAAGCGACATAGGCGCCGAGCATGTAGAACGCGCCATGTGCAAAATTCACGATTCGCGTCACGCCGAAGATGATCGACAGGCCCGAAGCGACCAGGAACAGCGCCGCCGCGCTGGCAAGACCGGTCAGGAACTGGACGACATAGAAGGCCATGGGCGGTCCGTGTTGGAGTCTCGTTCACCTCGCCCCGCTTGCGGGGAGAGGTCGAATTCAAGCGCCAGCTTGAATTCGGGTGAGGGGGACTCTCCACTTGCTCGCTCGCGGAGAGAGCCCCTCACCCCAACCCTCTCCCTGTAAGAACGGGGAGAGGGAGAGATTCAGTGCCTCTCCCCGCAAGAGCGGGGCGAGGGAGAAATCGCATCAATCCTTCGGCCGCAGCTTCTCGATCTCGGCATCGCCAGGCAGATAGTCCGAACCCTTGCGATAGACCGTATCGACCATGATGCCCTTGCCGTCCTTCAGTGCGGTCTTGCCGATGAAGGCGCCAAGCGTCGACTGGTGATCGATCTTGCGGAAGGTGATCTCGCCGAACGGCGACGGCACCGCGATGCCTTCTGCCGCCGCGATCAGCTTCTCCGGATCGGTCGAGTTGGCCTTCGCCAAAATCGCCGCCGCCGACTTGATGGTCTGGTAGCCGACGATCGAACCGAGCCGCGGATAGTCGTTGTACTTGGCCTGGTAGGCCTTCAGGAACGCCTCGTGCTCGGGCGTCTTGAGCGAGTACCAGGGGTAACCGGTGACGATCCAGCCTTCCGGCGTCTCCTCCTTCAGCGGATCGAGATATTCTGGTTCGCCCGTCAGGAAGCTTACCACCTTGCGATCCTTGAACAGACCGCGGGTATTGCCTTCGCGCACGAGCTTGACGAGGTCGGCGCCGAAGGTGACGTTGAGGATTGCTTCCGGGTTGGCGGCGGCAACCGCCTGCACCACGGGACCTGCGTCGATCTTGCCCTGCGGCGGCCACTGCTCGTCGACCCACTGAATGTCGGGTCGCTTTTCAGACATCAGCTTCTTGAACACCGCGACCGCAGACTGGCCGTATTCATAGTTCGGCGCGATGGTCGCCCAGCGCTTGGCGGGCAATTTCGCCGCCTCTTCCACCAGCATCGCGGCCTGCATGTAGTTGGAGGGCCGCAGGCGGAACGTATAGCGATTGCCCTTCGACCAGGTGATGGCGTCGGTCAAAGGCTCGGCGGCGAGAAAGAAGACTTTCTTCTGGTTGGCAAAGTCACTGACCGCGAGGCCGATGTTGGAGAGGAAGGTGCCCGTGAGCATCGCAACGTTCTCGCTCGAGACCAGCTCGTTCGCCGCGGTCTGCGCATCCGCCGGCTTGCCGCCGTCATCCTTGGAGACGACGACGAGCTTCTTGCCGTTGATACCGCCGGCGGCATTGACCTCTTCCACCGCGAGCTGCCAGCCCTTGCGATAGGGCTCGGTGAATGCGGGCAGCAGCGAATAGCTGTTGATCTCGCCGATCTTGACCTCGCCGCTCTGTGCCATGGCATTGCCCCCCATGGTCGCAACCGCGATCGCCAATCCTGCCCCTACGACATAACCACGCATCCCGTACCTCCAGTTTTCTTGAAAGAGACTATCGCAATCCGTCTTCGCCCTTGACCTCTGTAACAGTCAGCCCACCGACGCGCGGCAACGGCCGTCCGCTATCGGTCACCGCGACTGCGACCATAATCTCGTTGGCCCGCGGCGCGTCGTTGATCTGCACTTCCATGCCGTCGAAATGGCTGCGCACGAAAGCCGCATCCTTGTGGCCGAGCGGAATGTCCAACGTCGTGCCGGGACCCGAGCGCTTCTTCGACGAGGGAATCAGTGCCGCACCCTTGCTCAACACCTTCCGCACCGGCGCGCCCATCTTCGGATGCAAGATCGCGGCCGCATGCTCCAGCTCGCCATTTTCGCCGACAGCGGCCGCCTTGCCATAGCTCTGCGCCTTGGCGCCATCGATGCCGAGCGCGGCAACTGCCCGCTTCGACAGCAACTCGCCGAGTTCCTCGCCAATCGCAATCAGCGGCGACAGGTCCTCGACATAGCGGCCGGCAAAGGGATTCTCGATCACGGCGATCGCCGCCGCCCGCCGGGTCGGCGGTGCGATGGTCTTGCCCATCTCGAGATGGGTTTCCTCGACCACGGTGACGATCTTGCGAATGACGGCACTCATCTTGTCAGCCTCGCTTCCGCTCACACATGCATCATACTTTGTAGCGTTGTTCTTTCAAACGCATGCGATGCCGGCGCCACACTCCCGATTGCACCGACAAGGCGCACTTCACCCAGTAGACGCAATGCCGCGCCCTCGATCAATCCCGACGTCAGGAGGTCGCGCGCCCGGATGGCGCCGGCTTCAAGCGCCAGCTCGATCTCATCTTCGGCCAAAGGCCCAACATCGCGAGTTACGAGCCGCGCACCGAGGTCGCTGTCCAGCTGCAGCTCGTTGGCGGGAATACGAAGGATTGCGCGATGGCCCGGCAGATCAACCGCATTGGCGATCACGGTCGCCGCGACATCCGCTTGCGACGCCGTCCGCGCCAGCACCGTGACGGCATCCGCAATGCCGAGCGAGAAGCTACGCCCGTGGCGGCCGCTGGTCGCGACACCGCGGATCGGAGTGTCCGCATCGATGACCATGGTGCGCATCACGCCATAACGGTCCGGGCGATCCGTCAGGCCTACGGTAAACTGTTCGCCGCGGGCCAGATGCAGCGCAATGTCCCCGCCATTGTTGACATAGGCCCGATCGAGCGGTGCTATCAGCAGCATCGCGCCGAGAATTTCCTCGGCAACCGAGCCAGCGACTGCCGCCATCGGCGTGATGAAACAGTCATAAGCAAACGGCGCAACCGCGGCATACATGCGCCCCGCAACCACGCCCTTCAATTCACAGTGTCGGGGATCGGCAGCGGTGCGCAGCAAGGTCAACTCGGCACAGAGCTCATCAAGCAAACCGGTGAAGCGCCGCGCAGCGGCCCCGTAGGCGGCACGGACATCGGCCTCCCTACCGCTGGCCTCGACAATCAAATCAATCGGACCATCCTGCAAATGCAGCCGCTTGCCATCGGGAAGAAGCGCGATTTGCGGTAGCCGGCTCATGCGCGCCGCCCGGGAAGATGGGGCATCGGGCGAACCTCGGCGCTCTCCCGCAGTGAGGACAGCGGCCGGACATAATCCATGTGACCGCCGAGCGCCGCGTAATCGGACAGCTTCATCGTGAACTCGATCGGCGCCACCAGCGCCGGTGTCGGCACATAGCCGAAGGCGCCGCCCGGCATCTGCGTGACGTCGACCATGTAGGTGATGCCGCCGCCCGGCCAGACATAAACCGGCGCGCCGCCGCTGGTCACCCGCGTCAGCGAATCCTTGACCGAGCGTGTCAGCCGCACCGGATTGTCGGTGACACCGGCGCGCAGCGATCCGCCCGCGCCGCCCATGAACAGCACGGTGCACAGCGCCGGCTCGCAATTCTCCTGGATGCGCTCGACCGAAAACTTCAGGTCGGGCGGCATCTCGGTGGCGACCGGTGTCAGCGCCTCATCGAGCACGTAATAGGACGCATGCTCACCTGTGGTCGAAACCATCAGCATGGTCAGGCCGGGCCGCGCCTCCTTCGGATTGAAGGGTCCGAGGATCGACAGCGGATCAGAGATATTGGTGCCGCCCCATCCCGTGCCGGGATCGGCGACCTGGAAGTAGCGCCCGGGCGTCGAGCGCCGGCCCTTCATCTTGATCCCGGTATCGGCGATGTCGAGCAGCTTGCCGGCCTGGTGCTCGCTAAGCACGCCGGTGATGTGGTCATCGACCACCACGACCTCGTCGACCTTGCCGTGCCACTGCTTGGCGAACATGCCGATGGTCGCCGAGCCGCAGCCGACCCGCATCCGCTCTTCTGCCATGCCGTTGACGATCGGCGGCTGGCCGGCCTGCACCACCACCGTGGCGCCGCCGTCGATCGTCAGCTCGACCGCCTTGCAATTGGAGAGGTCCATCAGCGTGTCGCAGGTGACGCGGCCCTCCTTCTTCGAGCCGCCGGTCAAATGATGCACGCCGCCGAGCGACAGCATCTGCGAGCCGTATTCGCTGGTCGTGACATGCCCGACTGCCTCGCCCTGCGCGCGGACGGTTGCCGTTTCAGGGCCGAGATAACGATCGGTGTCGATCTTCACCTTGACGCCGCAATACGAAAAGATGCCCTCGGTCACGACGGTGATCATGTCGACGCCGTCGACTTCGGACGACACGATGAAGGGCGCGGGCTTGTAGTCCGGATAGGTGGTGCCGGCGCCGATCGCGGTGACGAAGAGATCGGGCTGGCGGACGATCTTGCCGTCCCAATCGCCACTCGCCTGGAACGGAACCAGCTTGCCGCCATGCTCCACCGTGCGTTCCAGCACGACATGCGGGTCGACGCGCACCAAGGTGCCGTCATGATTGGCATAACGGTCGCAGGCGCCGACCGCGCCCGGCTTGATGTAGCACATCACCGGGCAGGCATCGCAGCGGATCTTGTCGCCGGCGGCGACGGTCATTGTGTCAGCCATCGTGACCAAGCCTGGACTTGTGGCGGCGGCCGATCATACTGCGGGTCCGGCCGCCTGCTCATATCGTTCGTACACGAATGATCCTGCGCGCGGACCCGAAACCTGTCAAGCGGCCTTGCAATCAAAAGCTGCCGCTGCCGAATAATAGTCCATTTGCCTAGCTCCCCTGTTTATAAAGCAGGCACGCGCTGCAGCGCGGCATGCCACCGCTTGCACGTTTGTATACAAACGTTATCTTCGGCGGCGGCTTTGGCGCGACGTTGCAGCGCAAACACGAGGGAGAACCAGAGCGATGCGCCTGACCGTGAACGGCAGGAACCATGATGTCGACGCTGCTTCCGACACCGCATTGCTTTACGTGCTGCGCAACGATCTCGAACTGAACGGACCGAAATACGGCTGCGGGCTCGGCGAGTGCGGTGCCTGCGCGGTGCTGATCGACGGCGTCGCCGCCCGGTCTTGCGTGATTCCCATCGACGGCTGTGAGGGCCGCAACGTCGTGACGCTCGAGGGGCTCGGCACGCGCGAGCATCCCGATCCCGTGCAGGATGCCTTCATCCGCGAGCAGGCCGCGCAGTGCGGCTACTGCCTCAACGGCATGATCATCACCACCAAGGCGCTGCTCACGCGCAATCCAAGCCCGTCCGAACATGAGGTGCTGGAGGCGTTGCGCTACAATCTCTGCCGCTGCGGCGCGCATATCGAGATTGTCAGAGCCGCGATGCGCGCCGCCGGCCACGCACGCGAGGCGCGCGATTGATGAGCGGCTCGGAGCAACGCCTGCGCGGCTCGCTGTCGATCGTTCGTCCCGCGATCCTGGGCGCGGAAGGCGCGTTCGAGACCTTCATCACCATCAGCGCCGACGGCTCGGTCAGCGCCTATAACGGCCATGTCGATCTCGGCACCGGCATCCGCACGGCGTTGGGGCAGATCGTTGCCGAAGAGCTTGACGTGTCGTTTGCCCGCGTCGTCGTCGTGCTCGGCGACACGTCCGTGGTTCCGAACCAGGGCGCGACGATCGCCAGCGAAACGATCCAGATCACTGCCGTGCCCTTGCGTAAAGCGGCCGCGCAGGCGCGGCGTTTCCTGGTCTCGCGCGCAGCCGAGCAGCTCGAAATGCCGGTCGGGGATCTCACGATCGAAGACGGCCTGATCCGCGGTCATGACAACAGCAGCGTCAGCTATGGCGAGCTGATTGCGGATGAGACCATTCGGCTTGAGCTTGCCGACGACGTTCCGGTCAAGGCGGTGAGCGCCTATTCCGTCGTCGGCAAATCCGTGCCGCGCGTCGACCTGCCGGCCAAGGCGACCGGCGAGCTCGTCTATGTCCACGACGTCCGATTGCCCGGCATGCTCCACGGACGTGTCGTCCGGCCGCCCTATGCCGGCGTCGACGCCGGCCCGTTCGTCGGCACCAGCCTGATTGCCGTCGACGAGGCCTCGGTACGCGATATCCCGGGCCTCGTCGCAGTGGTTCGGATCGGCGACTTCGTCGGTGTCGTCGCCGAACGCGAGGAGAACGCGATCAAGGCGGCGGCGCAACTCGATGTGACCTGGAAGCCGGGGCCGGCGCTGACCGATCTCGCCGATATCGAGAAGGCCCTGCGCGCCAATCCGTCGACGCCGCGCACGCTGATCGACAAAGGTGACGTCGACGCCGCGATCAAGTCGGCCGCCAAGCCGATGCAACGGACCTATCTGTGGCCCTACCAGATGCATGGCTCGATCGGTCCGTCCTGCTCGGTCGCTGATTACAGGGACGGCGCGATCCGCGTCTGGTCCGGCACGCAGAACCCGCACATCCTGCGCGACGATCTTGCGCTGCTGATCGAGCGTCCGGATACCGAGATCGAGGTCATCAGGATGGAGGCCGCCGGTTGCTACGGCCGCAACTGCGCTGACGACGTCTCCGCCGACGCGCTGCTGCTGTCGCGCGCGGTCGGCCGCCCGGTGCGCGTCCAGCTCACCCGCGAGCAGGAGCACGCGTGGGAGCCGAAGGGCACCGCGCAGCTGATGGACGTCAATGGCGGGCTCAACGCCGACGGCAGCGTCGCCGGCTACGACTTCTCTACACGCTATCCCTCGAACGGTGCGCCGACGTTGGCACTGCTGCTCACCGGGCGGATCGCGCCGACGCCCGCAGTATCGGAGATGGGCGACCGCACCGCGATCCCGCCTTATGATTACGACAACATGCGCGTGGTCGCCAACGACATGCCGCCGATCGTGCGCGCCTCCTGGTTCCGCGGCGTCTCGGCGCTGCCGAACACGTTTGCGCATGAATCCTACATCGACGAGCTTGCGGCCGAAGCCGAGGTCGATCCGATCGAATACCGGCTGCGTTACCTGAAGGACAAGCGCGCGATCGACCTCGTCAATGCGGTCGCCGAACGCGCCGGCTGGACGCCGCGCCCGGTGCGCGAGGCGCCGGAAGCGGAAGGCGATATCGTGCGCGGCCGCGGCTTTGCTTACGCGCTCTACGTCCATAGCAAGTTTCCCGGCTATGGCGCGGCATGGTCGGCCTGGATCGCCGATGTCGCTGTCAACAAGGCGACCGGCGACGTCAGTGTGACCCGTGTCGTCGCCGGCCAGGATTCCGGATTGATGATCAATCCGGAGGGCGTGCGGCATCAGATCGAAGGCAACGTCATCCAGTCGACCAGCCGCGCGCTGATGGAAGAAGTCTCTTTTGAGCGCGGCGCGGTGACGGCGCGGGAATGGGGCGCCTACCCCATCATCAAATTCCCTGATTTGCCCGAGATCGACGTCTTGATGCTGCCGCGGCAGGATCAGCCGCCGCTCGGTGTCGGCGAATCCGCCTCGGTGCCGAGTGCTGCTGCGATCGCGAACGCGATCTATGACGCGACCGGCGTGCGCTTCCGCGAATTGCCGTTCACACCGGAGCGCATTCTGAAGGGATTGCACGGCGAGCAGCCAACCGCACCCGCGCCGCTCCTTCCGCCCCAGCCGACGGCTCCGCTCGACAGGTGGCAGAATCCGTTCATCAAGCGCGGCGGCGTCCTCGCCGGCGTTGCCGCCCTCTGTGCCGCGGCGATCGGCATCGGCGCGGCCGTGCTGCCATGGCGCGCCATCGCACCGATCACGAGGCCCGATGCGTCGGTCTATTCCGCCGCGACGATCGCGCGCGGCAAGGAGCTGGCGGCGCTCGGCGCCTGCGCGGTCTGCCACACCTCCGACCATGGCATCCTGAACGCCGGCGGCCGGCCGCTCGAGACACCGTTCGGCACGATCTACACGACCAACATCACGCCCGACGTCGACACCGGTATCGGCGCCTGGTCCTACCCCGCCTTCGAGCGCGCGATGCGCGAGGGCATCCACCGCGACGGACGGCATCTCTATCCCGCATTTCCGTACACGCATTTCGCCAGGACTGATGACGCCGACCTGCAGGCGCTCTACGCCTATCTGATGGCGCAGGCGCCGGTGCGCGCGACGACCCCGCGCAACGAGTTGGCGTTCCCGTTCAACCTGCGTCCGCTGCTGGCGGGCTGGAATGCGCTGTTCCACCAACCGAAGACCTTCCAACCCGATCCTGCGAAATCGGAGGCGTGGAATCGCGGCGCCTATCTGATCGAAGGTCTCGGTCATTGCAGCGCCTGCCATTCGCCCCGCAACGCGCTCGGCGCGGAGCAGCAGACCGCCTATCTCGCTGGCGGGTTTGCCGACGGCTGGGAGGCGCCGGCGCTGACGTCGCTGTCGAAGGCGCCGATCCCCTGGAGCGAGGACGAGCTGTTCGCTTACCTGCGAACCGGCGAATCCCGCTTCCACGGCGTTGCGGCAGGTCCGATGGCGCCGGTCGTGAATGAGCTTGCCGCGCTGCCCGACCAGGACATCCGCGCGATGGCGGTCTACCTCGGCTCCTTCAACGAGGCCGCAACCGACCGTTCGGCCCACGAAACCCTCGCCACCGGGTTCGAAGCCGACACCGCCGTGACCACCGCCGCCTCTGCCGGAGCCCGCATCTATCAAGGCGCCTGCGCCGTCTGCCACGAGGTCGGCGGACCGCCGCTGTTCGGCAGCCGTCCGTCGCTGGCGCTGAACAGCAATCTGCACAGCGACGTGCCGGATAATCTGATCCAGGTGATCCTGCACGGCATCACCAAGCCGGCCGCGACCGACCTCGGCTACATGCCGGCCTTCAAGGACAGCATGACCGATCGCCAGATTGCAGAGCTGGTCTCCTACCTCAGGCGGCAATTTGCCCCCGGCAAGCCTGCCTGGACCGACCTGGCTGGGACGATCGGCCGTATCCGGCAGACCATAGCGCGCTGACCTGCCATGTTCCGGCCAAAACCCACTGGGCGGGCGGCTTCCGGCGCGATAGAGTTCCGGGATGACGGTCACAGACATTGCAACCCGGACCTACAATCACGGCTGGCGGCTCGATCCGATCGTGCGCAGCCTGCTCGACACCGATTTCTATAAGCTGTTGATGCAGCGGATGATCCGGGAATGCTACCCGGACACGCGCACGACCTTTTCGGTGATCAACCGCTCCACCCATATCCGGCTGGCCGAGATCATCGACGAGGGCGAACTGCGCGCCCAGCTCGACCATGCCCGCACCATCCGCTTCACCAACAAGGAGCTGATCTGGCTCGCCGGCAACACGTTCTACGGCACGACCCAGATGTTCTCGTCCGATTTCATCACCTGGCTGTCCGACTTCCGCCTGCCCGAATACGAGCTGCACAAGGTCGACGGCCAGTATGAATTGCACTTCCACGGGCCGTGGAGCCACACTACGATGTGGGAAATCCCGGCGCTCGCGATCCTCAACGAATTGCGCTCGCGGGCGGCGACCAAGCAATATGGCCGCTTCGCGCTCGACGTGCTCTATGCCCGCGCCAAGGCCAAGCTGTGGTCCAAGGTCGAGCGGCTGCGCAAGCTGGACGGCTTGCGGCTGTCCGATTTCGGCACACGCCGTCGCCACGGCTTTCTCTGGCAACGCTGGTGCGTCGAGGCCGTCAAGGAAGGCCTCGGATCGTCCTTCACCGGGACGTCGAACGTGCTGCTGGCGATGGACAACGACCTCGAGGCGATCGGCACCAATGCGCATGAGCTGCCGATGGTCGCCGCCGCGCTCGCCAATTCCGACGAGGAGCTGCGCTGGGCGCCCTATCAGATCCTCGACCAGTGGCGCCACACCTATGGCGGCAACCTCTTGATCGCCCTGCCCGATGCGTTCGGCACAAAACCGTTCCTGCGCGACGCGCCGGATTGGGTCGCCGACTGGACCGGCTTTCGCCCCGACAGCGCGCCGCCGATCACGGCCGGCGAGGACATCATCAAATGGTGGAAGCAGAAGGGCCGCGATCCCAAGGAAAAGCTGCTGGTGTTCTCCGACGCGATGGATGTCGGCTCGATCGAGGAGACGTTCCGCCACTTCAGGGGCCGCGTCCGCGTCAGCTTCGGCTGGGGCACCAACCTGACCAACGATTTCGTCGGCTGCGCGCCTGACGGCACGGCCGATCTCGACCCGATCTCGATCGTCTGCAAGGTGACGTCGGTCGACGGCCGGCCCGCCGTGAAACTCTCCGATAATCCGGAGAAGGCCACCGGCAACCCGTCCGAGGTCGAGCGCTATCTGCGCGTGTTCGGCAATGTCGGCCGCGTTCGCACCGCAGTTCACGTCTAAATCAACGCGAACATTCTTTTCATTGACTGACCCGACGAGCTTCGCATGCCCGCACCCAAGCCGCCTGCTTTCGAAACGTTGAGCCTGCACGCCGGCCAGCGCCCCGATCCCGTGACCGGCGCGCGCGCGGTTCCGATCTATCAGACGACGTCCTACGTCTTCCAGGATGCCGATCATGCCGCGGCGCTGTTCAACCTGGAACGCGCAGGGCACATCTACACGCGCATCTCCAACCCGACGACGGCGGTGCTGGAAGAGCGCATCGCCGCGCTCGAAGGCGGCGTCGGCGCGATCTGCACGGCGAGCGGCATGGCCGCGCTGCATCTGGCGATCGCGACGCTGCTCAACGCCGGTGACCACATCGTCGCCTCCGCCTCGCTCTATGGCGGCACCATCAATCTGCTGGCGCACACGCTGCCGCGTTTTGGCATCACCACCACATTCGTGAAGCCGCGCGCGCTCGATGACTTTCGTGCCGCGATCAAGCCGAACACGCGGCTCGTGATCGGTGAGACCATCGGCAATCCCGGCCTTGAAGTGCTCGACATCCCCGCTGTCGCGCAAATCGCGCACGACGCGAAGATCCCGTTGTTGATCGACAACACGTTCGCGACGCCCTATCTCAGCCAGCCGATCGAACTCGGCGCCGACCTCGTGATGAACTCGGCGACCAAATGGATGGGCGGCCACGGCATCGCGATCGGCGGCGTCATCGTCGATGGCGGCCGGTTCGACTGGCGCGCCTCGGGCAAATTCCCGCAGCTCACCGAGCCGTATGCCGGTTATCACGGCATCGTCTTCGACGAGCAGTTCGGCAAGGCCGCCTTCATCATGCGCGCCCGCACCGAGGGCCTGCGCGACTTCGGAGCGTGTCTTTCGCCGACCAACGCCTTCCAGCTGCTGCAGGGCATCGAGACGCTCGGCGTGCGCATGGACCGCCACGTCAGCAACACCCACGCCGTGCTGGGCGCCCTCGCCGCCAACAAGGCGGTCGAGTGGGTGCTGCATCCGTCGCTGGAGAGCCATCCGGATCATGCGCTGGCCAAGAAGTTGCTGCCGCGCGGAGCCGGCTCGATCGTCAGCTTCGGCATCAAGGGCGGCCGCGCCGCCGGCAAGAAGTTCATCGAGCAGCTCAAGCTGATCAGCCATCTCGCCAATGTCGGCGACGCCAAGACGCTGGTGATCCACCCGGCCAGCACCACCCATCAGCAGATGGACGCCGAGCAGCTCAAGACCGCCGGCATCGGCGAGGAGCTGGTGCGGCTGTCGGTCGGCATCGAGACCGTGCAGGACATCATCGACGATCTCGGCCAGGCGCTGCGCGCCTCGCAAAGGACCTGAACCATGCAGTTGTCCGTCAATGGGTCAGACACCTTCATCGCCACCGGCGGCAGGCCGTTCGATGCATCGCTGCCGACCGTGGTGATGCTCCACGGCGCCGGCTTCGATTCCACGACCTGGGCGCTGCACAGCCGCTGGTTCGCCCATCACGGCTTCTCCGTGCTGGCGCCCGACCTGCCCGGCCACGGACGTTCGTCCGGAAGGCCGCTCGCGACCATCGCCGAGATGGCGGACTGGACCGCCGCGCTGATCACCGCCGCCGGCGCGTCAAAGGCCCGGCTGATCGGCCACTCCATGGGCTCGCTGATCGCGATCGAGACCTCGGCGCGCCATCCCGACAAAGTCTCCGGCCTCGCGCTGATCGGCACCGCCGCGACCATGACGGTCGGCCCCGACCTGCTGAAAGCTGCGGAAGCCAACGATCCGGCCGCGATCGACATGGTCTCGATCTGGGGCCTCGGCTTCAAGGCCGAACTCGGCGGCAGCCTCGCGCCCGGCCTGTGGATGCACCGCGGCGCGCAGCGGGTGCTGCAGCAGGCGAAGCCGGGCGTGCTGTACAACGACCTCAACGCCTGCAACGCCTACCAAGGCGGGCTGGCCGCCGCCGCCGCGGTCAAGGTGCCCGCAACCTTCATCCTCGGCGAGCGCGACATGATGACCCCGGCCAAGGCCGGCAAGGCCCTCGCCGCCGCGACGCCGAACGCACGCACCGTGGTGCTCGCAGGCGCCGGCCACATGATGATGGTCGAGCAGCCCGACGAGCTGCTGGCGGCGTTGCAGTAATGATGTTCCTTCCCTTTTCCCCTTGTGGGAGAAGGTGGCGCGAAGCGCCGGATGAGGGGTATGTCTCCGCGGATAGAGACCCCGCACCCGGCTCCGACGCTTCCGCATCCGAAGCGCCCTTTGCCGTCACAACTGCCGGCGACGCTGGAGAACGTCCTTCGAAGGTGAGCGCCCCCAAAATGGGGAAAACAACCCCATGCAAAGTAGCGGGGCGGCCGCCATCACTCGGACAAGCCACTTGACATGTCGGGCAACTCAGCGATATCTTCTATTATTCCGAACTTCTGCGAACACCCCGACGCCTGCGCAACAGCGTACGCGCCCGTCGCGATTGCGGCCGAAAATTCTCACCCACGATGCGATTGCAAGGGCGACTTGGCGGGTAACCACTCGATCAGTATCTATGACCAATGGCGGGTCGTGTTCCGGTGGACCGACGCGAATCCGGAGGACGTGGAGATAGTCGACTAACGCTGGCTGGGGCGTGTACTCGTAGGTTGAGACGGCTCGGATCACGTACGTTGGATGTCTGCTATGGCTCTGACAGGAGCGCGAAAGCGGACATTGCCGTAAGTCCGAGAGGGCCAAAACCAGACTTTACCAAATGGCGAAGCCACGTCCGCTAAGGGCCGACGGGAACGTCGTAGTTTGGTATCGTGAATAACCAAAGCGGGTTATCGGTGCCCTTTGCAGCAACCAGGCATCAACTTGACACCGCGCCACGGGCCGCACGATAGTTTGAAGTTAGCACATTCGCAGAGGCGATAATGGACATCCTTGTGCAATATCAAAATCAAAAATGGTCGATCGACCCGGACCCTGCAAAAGTTAAACTCGGCGAGAGGGTAACATGGTTGCTTTCATGGCCGAACTCTCCAACCCGGCTCGTTCGCTGGACGGTTTATTTTGGGCCCTTTCGCGAACTAGATCTTCAAACGACCACCGGTAGTCCGACTTCTGGTGGCAACACGAATCACTACGGGGTCATAGGCCCGTTCGTTGCGGAAGATCCCGGCGAATACAAGTACGGCATCAGCGTCACGGATGCTGAGACTGATATCGATATCGACGACGAAGATCCGAAGCTAATCGTTCAGCCATAAGGCTTGAAATGCTGTATCACGTCGAGATCCTTAGTTTTGGCGCTAACCTGGATGCCAAGATTATGGACGCTATCAGCATCCTCAACGCGGTCCAGAAGGATTTCGAATTTGCATTGGCACCCGAGCGGCTCCGCTCGTTCGCCTATACTTTTGTGAGGGAGGAATACCGTTCAACGGAGATCTGGAGTCGCTTGGAGGAGTACCGGGCAGACGCTAAGGCCCCGCGTCCCTATGTCATTGCCGTAGTCGACCAAAAGCTCCGATCGGACAGATATAGAAATCTGTTTGGATCACACCAGGCTGCTCGCGGACTTGCAGCTATCACTTTGCGAGATTGGCATTTCTATGCAGATTCTCACCGTTCTTTCTTATGTTATTATTTCATCCGCTATGCGCTGAGCTTTGTTGCACCCTCCATAAAGGCTCACCTTGAGACCCGAGATTGCTTCTTTGACTTCAAAGGGCACAGGCGCGACCTTGAAAAATCGCTGTCCTCGGGACGGATTTGCGAGCAGCACACCGAAGAGCTGAATGCCGCGTTAAATCCGGAAACCAAGGAGTCAGTTAAAAAGATGATTTCAATCATGAAAGCTCAACACGCGAAATCAAACGAAACGCTTCCTGCCGAGTCCCTCAGAGAGGCCACTCGGATCGGAATTATCGCCATTCGGCCTGATGAGTTTCGCGCTGTCTTAGATCATTTTCCAACGCGACGTCGTGCCGAAGGAAAGAACCAATATTACGAACACGCACGCATTCGACCCCGCGACGGGGATGAGATCGGTGTTGCCATTACCAAGTCTCCTGAACAGGGGCAGATCGCGGCTCAAGCTACGGCCAACAACATGATTAGAGAGCTTGCGCCGCGATGGATTCTTCTGGTTGGGATCGCGGGAGGGATTCCAGACGCTGAATATTCACTTGGCGATGTCGTGCTTTCAAGCCGGCTCCATGACTTTTCCGTAACAGCTGCGTTTGAGGGAGGGACGCTCGCACATCAACAGCAGGGCGGGCCTGCGCACATTGAGGTCGAAAAACTCCTGTCACATCTCTCGGCGATGGAAAAGGACTTCGACAAATGGAATTTGGTCCAGTCTTTAGGAATGGAGAGGCCGATTGAGACGGTACCCGGCGCACCCGACGAGCGTTACTATGGTGATGCGGAATGGAAAGCGAGCGTTCACAAATCCATTAAGGCCAATTTTGCGGGTGACGCAGCCCATCGCCTTCCCCATTACGTTGTTGCACCTACTATTGCGAGCAACACGCTCGTGAAGGACACCGCACTTGCAAGGCAATGGGGTCAATCGGCGCGCCATGCAAGCGCGGTTGAAATGGAGCTGGGCGGAATCTACGCGGCCGCCCGTCATGATGGGGGCGGCACGACGCGAGTCCTCGCCATACGTGGCCTCAGCGATATTGTCGGTTACAAGCGAAGCCCCGAGTGGACGGCTTTCGCCTGTAAAACAGCTGCCTCTCTTGCTCACTCCCTCATCGCCGCTGGGTTAATAAATTAGACAAGCGCCGTGCGCCGCAGTGTCGGGCGACTGCATGGCACCGTCGGAATATTAATAGTACCACCGACATGTTTCTCGCGATTGATTGAGTGATCTCGACATCGATGCTAAGAACTTGCAAAACAAGGCCCTTCTTGTAGCGACGCAAAATCATACGCCCATGCACAAGCATTAGACGTCGTTTTCGAAGTCCGCCTTGGGTCACAACCGGTAAAGCTCAGGACGAGCACAAGATTTCCGCTTCGCTTCCAAGACCCGACATTTTTGCACGTTTATGAGTACACGCGCTGGTGTAGTCGGTCCACACGGATCGCGCAGCCAAAAACGCTTACGAGCACGATCACGCTGGCGGTCGGAAACAGTTTCCACGCGGCTGCTAGCGACACGCGCGGGCACGCCGTATGCGCCTACTGCCGTCAAGCTAGCCAGGCGAACGGACGTTCTAAGGCCTCATCCGCATGCCGCAAACGGGCCAACTGCGGACGTTCTGCATATGCGGTTGATTTAACGGCATGCCGTCAACCAGCATCGAGCTGGCGGGCTGCCGCTTCGGCGGTGTCTTCCGGGCGAGTGTTGAATGCGATTTTTGCGCCGGGTGCTGCCTTATGGACAGCGTTGACGACCATCTCGAACAGGGCCAAGCTTTTTGGCGGAATTCTGAGGCCGCCGCCGATCACCACGCAGTCATAGACCGCCTCTCTCAGCTTTTTTTCCAGCATATCGCGCCCGGCTTTGTCGGGTGTGATCATGCAAGTGTTGCCTTGCCATCCGCGCTCAGCGATCTTCGCGACGGCGACGGCAATGCCGGCATTGATCTTCTCTGCGTTGAAGCCTGGCGGCAGGGCGGGATCGGAGAAGTCCACGGTTTCGGGTTTCTGGCCGACAAACAATACATGGGTCAATTGTTTTCTCCGTTTATTGTTTTCGAACGATAGCTGCGCGACTTCCCCAAACGGCAGGGATTGTGCCGAGGTCGTGCGGCGTTCAATGGCGCAAGGGTGATCATAGAACAGTTTGCATCAATGCGTCGGCGAGTTCTGATCAAAATTGCTCATTGAACAATTTGACGAATGCGATACTACGGCGCCCCGGTCTCACAGGCGCTCTTTCGTCGCCCAAAGCGTTGCTGGCGGCACTGCAGTAGCTCCTCTTCCCTTCTCCCCTTGTGGGAGAAGGTGGCGCGAAGCGCCGGATGAGGGGTATGTCTCCGCTTGCGAGATTGATCCGTGTGGAGAGAGACCCCTCACCCGGCTTCATCTCGCTACGCTCGATTGCGCCACCCTCTCCCACAGGGGGAGAGGGTGCATCGTGCATGTGGCGCGCAACATCGTCACTGCTTCGCCGGCTTCCTTTCGATCGGATGGATCTCGATCGCGCGCAGGCGGCCGAGGCGGAGTACGTCCATCGACAAGGTCCGGTCGATGCGGTCGCGGTCGAGCGCGCGGATCAGGTCGTCGACGCCGTTGACCTCGACGCCGTCGAGCCTGATCACGACGTCGCCGGGCAACAGCGACGCCTTCGCTGCCGGACTGTCCGGTTCGATCTGCGCGAGCAGCGCGCCCATCCGGTTCTCGACGCCGGCCAGCACCGCATGCCGCCGCGGGATCGGTGCGGTCTGCCCGGCGACGCCGATATAGGCGCGGCGGACATAGCCGTGACGGATGATCTCCGACAGCACGAACTGCGCGGTGTTGCTGGCGACCGCAAAGCAGATGCCCTGCGCGCCGCTGATGATCGCGGTGTTGATGCCGATCACCTCGGCATTCGACGACACCAGCGCGCCGCCGGAATTGCCGGGATTGAGCGCAGCATCGGTCTGGATCACGTCCTCGATGGTGCGCCCGCTGACCGAGCGGATCGAGCGGCCGAGCGCCGACACGACGCCGGCGGTGACCGTCGATTCGAAGCCGAGCGGATTGCCGATCGCGACCACGAGCTGGCCGCGCCGCAGGGTCTTGGAGTTGCCGAGCGAGGCGTAAGGCAGATCGCGCGCGCCGTCAGCCCGCAACAATGCGAGGTCGGTGTCGGGATCGACGCCAAGCACGTGGGCATCGGTGTCAAACCCTTCGGTGTCGCGCAACCGGATCTCTTTCGACGATCCGACCACATGGCTGTTGGTCAGCACGAGGCCATCGGGCGAGATCACGATGCCTGAGCCCATGCCGCCGCGCTCGCGGGCGTTGCGGACTTTCGGCCCCGTCTCGACGCGCACGACGGCGGGGCCGACGCGTTCGGTGACGTCGATCACGGCATTGGAATAGGCGTCCAGCAAAACCCGGTCGTTATCCCGGGCAAGTTCAGCCGTTCGCGATGACGGCCTGTCATCGGCGATATCTGAGGTCAAATCCAACATGGCAAGATTCCTTCGGTCTTACCAAATGGTGACCGGCTCCCGCCGCCGCAAGTGGTTACGCGGCGGCCGCAGGCCTACCCGGCTGGCTAGGTCGCCCGTCGCAGCGTGCCGCCGCGCGCCCTGACCGGATCGAGCAGCGACCAGTCGCCGTCGTCCAGCACATAGCCCTTCGGGAATGGCGCGCGCAGCTCGAGCCCGAGCGAGCGCAGCACGCGGTCGTCGCGGTAGTAGCATTGCAGCACCACGCGGACGAGCGTCGCCGCCGCGCCTCCGCCGCTGGCGCGGAATTCCTTCGCCACCGCGTCGCGCCTGGCATTGTCGAGCGCGGCGAGCGGCCCACCGGCGAGCTTCGCCAGGTGATCGAGCGCCTTCGCGACCAGCGCGGCATCGCGGCCAAGCGTTGCCAGTATGTCGGCCTGGATCGCGGGATCATCCGCACCCGGCACTTTGTATTCGTCGCTGGCGGGAACGATCATCGCGGCGACGGTGCGGAGATCGTCGCGTTGGGCAGGGGTCAGTTCATTGCTATCGGGCATGGTGATCTCAATCGAACAAATTGGCGAGGCGCTGCTTCATCTGATCGGCGATGTAGAGCGCAAGGGCCTGGATGGTGGAGGTCGGGTTCACGCCGCCTGACGTCACGAAGATGCTGCCGTCGACGATGAAGAGGTTCTTCACGTCGTGCGAGCGGCCCCATTCGTTGACCACGGAGCGCTCGGGATCGGTGCCCATCCGCGCGGTGCCGAGCAGATGCCAGCCGCCCCAGGGGATCGGCGCATTGATGCAGATGTCGGTGGCGCCGGCGGCTTCGAGGACCTCGCGGCCGCGCGCAAGGCCATGCTCCATCATCTTCCGGCTGTTGTCGCTGATCGTGTAGTCGATCTTCGGCGCCGGAATGCCGTTGCTGTCTTTCAGCACGGGATCGAGCGTCACGCGATTGTGCTCCTCCGGCAGATCTTCGCAGATCGCGGAAAAACCGAGCCTGTGACCATTGAGCTTGCGGAACACGCGATGATGATCCGCACCCCAGGGCAGAATGCCCTTCTGCTCGCTCGAGACAGCCTCGAACACCGGCCCCGCGCCGCGGACGAACTGGACACCATAGCCGCGCACAAAGCCGCGCGAGAGGTCCGTGTCGTACCACTCCTTGCTCCACAGGCAGGTCGGCGGCGCGCGATTGGAGTCGGTCGGCTCGTTCACATAGCCGTAGATCTGCGCATAGGGGTGGAACATCAGGTTCTTGCCGACCAGGCCGGATGAGTTGGCAAGTCCGTTCGGAAATTTTCCGGACGCCGAGTTCAGCAGCAGCCGCGGCGTGCCGACGCCGTTGCAGGCGATGATGACGACTTCCGCCGGCTGGAACTGCTCGACGCCATCCTTGTCGTAATAGACGACGCCGGAGGCCATACCGTCCTCATTGGTCAGGATCTCGCGCACCCGGCAATGCGTCTTGAGCTCGACGCCGGCGCGGATCGCGTGCGGCCAATAGGTGATGTCGGTCGACGATTTCGCGCCCTGCGCGCAAGCCGGCGTGCAGTGGCCGAGATTGATGCAGCGCGCCCGGCCCTCATAATCCGTCGTCGCGACCGTGGTGTCGGACGGCCACCAGTGCCAGCCGAGCTTGTTCATGGCCTTGGCCACGATTGGGCTCGACAACCCAAGCGGCTGCGGCGGCATTGGCGGATGCGTCAGTGGTGACAGCGGATCGCCCGACAGGCCCGAGACGCCCATCATCCGGTCGTTCTCCTCGAAGAACGGGGTCAGCGCGTCGTAGTCGATCGGCCAGTCGTCGGCGACGCCGTCGAGCGTCTTCACCTTGAAGTCGGACGGATGCAGCCGCGGCCAATGCGCGGTGTACATCACGGTCGAGCCGCCGACGGCGTTGAAATTGACCACCTTGATCGGCGAGTTCTCCTCGTTGATCGGATAATCCTCGGGCCGCTTGCGGATGTTCGGGCTCGACGACCACTCGCCGTAGAACTTCGCCTCCCAGTCACGGCCCGTGCTCGGATATTCCGAAGGCTTCATCCAGCCGCCCTGATCGAGGCAGAGGATGTGCATCTTGGTGTCGGCGAGACTCCAGGCCACCGCGGCACCGGAGGCGCCGGCGCCGATGATCAGGACGTCAACGGGATCGTTCTTCATTATTATTTCCTGGAGTTTCCTCTTCCGTCATTGCGAGCCACCCGGTCGGCGCGAAGCGCCGCCGGATGACAGGCTCCGCGAGCAATCCATTCTATCCCAGATCGTGAGATGGATTGCTTCGTCGCTTTGCTCCTCGCAATGACGACTGTGGCTCAACTGACGATTCTCACCGGCAAGCTTCGTATACCGCGAATGAAATTGGAATAGAGCCGTTGCCGTGGCCCCATGATCTCGACGCGCAGGTCGCGTTGCAAAACTTCCTCCCGGAGAATGCGCAATTGCCGCTCGGCCAGGCGGCACGGGCGATCGTCTTGTGACCGCGACGATAGGGTAAATTCCGAGGCCGAGCAAAGGCAGAGAGAGTGCGAACTGGCCCGGAATGTCACGGACAGGCTGACGCACCCCGCAAATCGCGATACCAGCTCCGCTTTCCGACGTTTGTCGGCAGCAGTGAGACCGGCTAGCCTTGCCGGCAATCAACAGACCGGGGAGCAATGTGAGGTGGCCGCGCCGCGCCAGGAGCAGATTTCGCCACAGATTTCGCCGGAGACGGCCGTACTGGATTACGACGTCATCATCATCGGCGCCGGCCTGTCGGGCATGTACCAGCTCCACCGGCTGCGCGAACTCGGCCTCACCGTGCGCGTGTTCGAGACCGGCACTGACGTCGGCGGCACCTGGTACTGGAACCGCTATCCCGGCGCGCGCTTCGATTCCGAGAGCTACTCTTACGGCTATTCCTTCTCCAAGGAGCTGTTGCAGGAATGGGAATGGTCCGAGCATTTCGCCGGTCAGCCGGAGACGCTGCGCTATTGTCGTTACGTCGCCGACAAGTTCGATCTGCGCCGTGACATCGCGTTCGAGTGCCGCGTCGCCAGTGCGATCTATCAGGACGAGGCGCGAAGCTGGGCGATCACGCTTGCAAGCGGTGCGCGCGCGACCTGCCGCTTCCTGATCACCGCGATCGGCCCGCTGTCGACGCCGACGCTGCCGCGGATCGAGGGCCGCGACAGTTTTCGCGGCCAGTCCTTCCACACTGCGCGCTGGCCGAAGCAAAAGGTGGATTTCGCGGGCAAGCGCGTCGCCGTGATCGGCACTGGCGCGACCGGCATCCAGACCATCCAGACCATCGCAGGCGAAGTCGGGCACCTCACCGTGTTCCAGCGCACCGCCAACTGGGCCGCGCCGCTGCATAACGGCAAGATCGACGCGGAGACGCAGGCCGCGATCAAGGCCGGGTATCCCGAGATGTTCCGCCGCTGCCAGGAAACCTTTGCCTGCTTCGTCCATACGCCCGATCCGCGCGGCGCGTTCGAGGTGTCCGACGAGGAGCGCGAGGCGTTCTACGAGAAACTCTATGGCGAGCGCGGCTTCGGCATCTGGCAGGGCAATTTCAGGGATATCCTGATCGACCGCACAGCGAATGCGACGATCAGCGATTTCGTGGCGCGCAAGATCCGCGAGCGCGTCAAGGACCCGGCGGTGGCCGAGATGTTGATCCCGAAGAACCATGGTTTCGGCACGCGGCGGCTGCCGCTCGAGACCTTCTATTACGAGGTCTACAACCGCGACAATGTCGGCTTGGTCGACCTTAACGAGACGCCGATCGAGCGGATCACACAAGAGGGCATCAGGACCAGCGACAAGGACTATCCGTTCGACATCATCATCTACGCGACCGGCTTCGACGCCATCACTGGCAGTTTCGACAGGATCGATTTTCGCGGCAGCAGCGGTGCGCTTTTGAAGGACAAGTGGCAGCACGGCCCCGAAACCTATCTCGGGCTGATGGTCGACGGCTTCCCCAACATGATGATGCTGATGGGCCCGCACACCGCGCTCGGCAACATCCCGCGCAGCATCGAATACAGCGTCGACTGGGTCACCGGCCTGCTGCGATTTGCGCAAGCAAAGGGCCTGACCTTGCTCGACGCAACGCCGGAGGGCACCGCCGGCTGGACCGATCACGTCAAGGCGCTCGGCGTCGGCCTGCTGTCCAACGAGGTCAACTCCTGGATGACCGGCATCAACACCAACGTCGAAGGCAAGCAAAGGCGCATCGTCGCCCGCTACAGCGGCAGCGCGCCGGCCTATCGTGCAAAATGCGACGAGGTCGCGGCGAAGGGGTATGATGAGTTGCGGCTGGCCTGATTGCCATATTGAAGCGAAACACGCGCCACATCCTCCACCGTCGTCCCGGCGAAAGCCGGGACCCATACTCCGCAGCGGGTGTTGTAAACGGGACTCGTCGTTCCAGCTTCGCGCAACAATCAGCAGCTGTGGTTATGGGTCCCGGCTTTCGCCGGGACGACACGGAGCGAGTTGCACCATCACCCTACCACGCGTCGATGCACGGGCGCTTGCGCGTCGTGCGCGGCTCGGGCTTCGGCACCGAGCGGAGGCCCGCCATGATCCAGTGGCGGGTGTCGGCGGGGTCGATCACCTCGTCGATCTCGAGCACCGAGGCGATCGAGACCGCCTTGCCGTTGGCGTAGAGCTCGGCGACCTTGGTTTGGAAGTATTTCTCGCGCTCGACGGGATCCTCGATCGCTTCCATCTCCTTGCGGAAGCCGAGGCGGACATAGCCCTCAAGGCCCATGCCGCCGAACTCGCCGGTCGGCCACGCCACCGTGAAGAACGAGGCGTGAAAACCGCCGCCGATCATCGATTGCGCCCCGAGGCCGTAGCCCTTGCGCAGCACGATGCCGAACAGCGGCACGGTGAGGCTCGCGCCGGTGACGAACATCCGCGCGACGTGGCGCACAATCGCGGTCTTCTCGGCTTCGGGACCGACCATGAAGCCGGGGGTGTCGCACAGCGAGATCAACGGAATGTCGAAGGCATCACAGAGCTGCATGAAGCGCGCGGCCTTGTCGCCGGCCGCAGCGTCGATCGCGCCACCAAGATGCTTTGGATTGTTGGCGATCAGGCCAAACGGCTTGCCTTCGATGCGGATCAGGGACGTGATCATGCCGACGCCGAAATCGCGGCGGATCTCGAGCACCGAGCCTTCGTCGGCGATCAGATCGATCACGGTGCGGATATCGTAGACCCTTAAGCGATTCTCCGGGATCGCGCGGCGCAGCAGCCTTTGGTCCGGCGCTGTCCAGTCCTTCACCGCGCCCTGGAAATAGGACAGGTACTTTTGCGCTGTCGCAGTCGCCTCTTCCTCGTCTTCGACCAGGATATCGATGACCCCGTTCGGCGACTGGAACGACACCGGACCGACCTCGGCGGGATGATATACGCCGAGCCCGCCGCCCTCGATCATCGCGGGACCGCCCATGCCGATCGACGCGTTCCTGGTGGCGATGATGACATCGCAGACGCCGAGCATCGCGGCGTTGCCGGCGAAGCAATAGCCGGACACGATGCCGATGACCGGCACCAGCCCTGAGAGTTTTGCGAACTGCACAAAGGACGGCCCGTCGAGGCCGGTCATGCCAAGCCGGTCGGTATCGCCGGGACGGCCGCCGCCGCCTTCGGCATAGAACACCAGTGGCATGCGCCATTGCTCGGCGAGGCCCAGCATGCGGTCGATCTTCTTATGGTTCATATGGCCCTGCGTGCCGGCCAGCACAGTGTAGTCGTATGAGATCACCATGCAGCGCGCGCCCTCGGGGCCAAAATCCCCGGCATTGACGGTGGCGATGCCGGCGATCAGGCCGTCGGCCGGCGTGTTCTTGATCAGGTCCTCGACCTTGCGGCGGCGACGCTGCGCGGCGATCGCGAGCGAGCCGTATTCGACGAACGAGCCATCATCGACCAGTTGCGCGATGTTTTCGCGCGCCGTGCGCTGGTTGGTCTTGCGCCGTCGTTCGACCGAGGCCGGGCGATTCTCGTCCAGCGTGATCGCTTTGCGCGCGACCAGTTCGGCCAGATCGGGGCGGATGTGATCGAGATCGATATCAGCCTCTTCTTCCGTCTGGTGACCGTCGACCTCGGCGGGTTCGAGAAACAGGATTGGCTCGCCGTGCATCAGCGTGATGCCGGGGCCGGCCGCGATCTTCGTCACCCGGCCGCCATGCGGCGCGGTGACGAGATGCTCCATCTTCATCGACTCCAGCACCGCGATCTGCTGGCCCGGACGCACCAGATCGCCCTCCGCGACCTCGATCGCGACGATGGTGCCCTGCAACGGCGCGGGCACCGGGTCCGATCCCTCCGGCGCGACGTCGGCAACAACAGGTTTGGCGACGGCCGCCTGATTCACCTCAACCAAGGGCTCAGCGATATCCTTGGCCGCGCCGACCAGCGCGGCGACATGTGTATCGATGAAACCCGTGCTGATATGGTTCCTGAGGAACTCACGATGCGCCAGCACGGCGCCGAGCAACGGGATATTGGTGGCGACGCCGCCGATCCGGAACTCGCGCAAGGCGCGCGCCGCCTTGTGGACGACATCCGACCACTTCGCGCTCGTCGAATGCACGATGACTTTTGCCAGCAGTGAGTCGAAGGCGGCGCTGGTCCGGTAGCCGGAATAGCCAAAGGTATCGACGCGGACGCCGGGACCGGACGGCAGATCGAACACGGCGAGCGTACCGCCGGTCGGCTTGGTCACGCCCTTGGCGTCCATCACCTCCATGTTGACGCGGAGCTGCATGGCGTAACCACGCGGCAGCGGCACCGCCGCCTGCGCCAACCCGAGTGAGGCCAGCGTCGCGCCGGCGGCGACCGCCAGCTGCGATCGCACCAGGTCGACGCCGAGCACCTCCTCGGTGACGGTATGTTCGACCTGAAGCCGCGGATTGGCCTCGATGAAGGCGAAGGCGCCCTGCTCCGATGTCGCGTCGTCATCGACCAGGAATTCGAAGGTGCCGAGACTGTCGTAGCGCGCCGCTGTGGCAAGCTGCTTCGCCGCCTCGATGATACGCGACCGCAAGTCATCGCTTAGCGACGGGCTCGGCGCGACCTCGATGAGCTTCTGGTTGCGGCGCTGGATCGTGCATTCGCGCTCCCAGAGATGGCTGATCGCGCCATGGCGGTCGCCGATGATCTGCACCTCGATGTGGCGGGCCTTGCGGATCAGCCGCTCGACATAGACGCCGTCATTGCCGAACGCGGCCTTGGCCTCCGACTGACAGCGCGCATAGGCCTCCTCGAGCTTCGCGGCCTCGTCGACCACGCGCATGCCGCGGCCGCCGCCGCCGGCGATCGCCTTGATCATCACGGCCGTATCGGTGCCGAGCGAGGCGAAGAACGCCTTGGCTTCGTCGAGGCTGGTTGCTGCGCCCGTGCCGGAGATGATCGGCACGCCGCATTTTTTCGCCAGTGCCTTCGCCCTGGCCTTGTCGCCGAACAGGTCGAGCGCTTCCGGTGACGGGCCGACGAAACTGATCTTTTCCTCCGCGCAACGCCGCGCCAGTGCAGCGTTCTCGCTGAGAAAGCCGTAGCCCGGATGCAGCGCGTCGCAGCCCGCGGCTTTCGCCGCCGCGATGACCGCCTCGATATCGAGATAGGCCCGCGCGCCATGGCTTGGGATTTCGCGGCTCTCGTCGGCGGCAGGGACATGCAGCGAGGCCGCGTCATCGGCAGGATAGATCGCAACCGTGGCAATTCCGCTCTCATCAGCGGCGCGCGCGATGCGGATGGCGATCTCGCCGCGGTTGGCGATCAGCAGTTTCTTGAAGGACATGAATGGTTCCGTTGAACTCTCAGGAGACTGATCTGTTCACCTCGCCTGAATGATGCAAGTGGAATTTTCTTCCGCTGGACGGAATACGTGAGAGGATGACTGGACTTAAGCGCAGGCCCGCTGCACACAATCTGGTGCTGCCCAACCCCTGCCCTTCCGCTAGGCTGCCACGGTCCCGATATCAGCCCGATTCCATGATAGCGAAACCTGCCTTCGACCTGGTCTTCCGCAACGCCGTGACGCGCGCCTCGGCCGCTGCGGTCGATATCGGCGTCGCCGATGGCAAGATCGCCGCGATCGGTCCACGCCTTGCCTGCGAGGCGATCGAGATCGATCTCGGCGGCAGGCTGGCGCTACCGGGCTTCGTCGATAGCCACGTCCATCTCGACAAGGCCTGCCTGCTCGGCCGCTGCGGCCACGGCCACGCCAGTCTCATTGAGGCGATCCGCGCGGTGGCCGCGATGAAGCGTGATTTCACGGTGGAAGACGTCTATGCGCGCGGCTCAAAAGTGATCGAGCGCGCGATCACCTCGGGCACCACGCGGATGCGCACCCATGTCGAGATCGACCCCCGGATCGGCCTGCGCGGCTTCGAGGCGGTGAAGGCGCTGAAGCGCGACTACGCCTGGGCGCTCGATCTCTCGCTCTGCGTCTTCCCGCAGGAAGGCCTGACCAACGATCCCGGCGCCGATGAACTGCTGGTCGCTGCCTTGCGCGACGGCGCCGAGGCGATCGGCGGCTGTCCCTATGTCGACACCGACCCGAATGCGCATATCGCGCGGATCTTCGACCTCGCGCAGCAGTTCGATCTCGACGTCGACCTGCATCTCGATTTCGACCTCGATCCCTCCTGGTGGCACATGGAGGAGGTCTGCCGGCAGACCGAGCGGCGCAACTATCACGGCCGCGTCGCGATCGGGCATGCGACAAAACTGTCGGCGCTGCCGCCTGATAGAATGAAGGCTGCGACCGCGCGGCTGGCAAAAGCCGGCGTCGCCGTCACCGTGCTGCCTGCGACCGACCTCTATCTGATGGGGCGCGACGCGACCCATAACGCCCCGCGTGGCATGACGGTCGCCCACCGGCTGGTCGCCGACGGCGTGTTGTGCTCGGTCGCGACCAACAATGTGCAAAATCCGTTCACGCCCTTCGGCGACGCGTCGCTGCTGCGGATGGCAAATCTCTACGCCAACGTCGCTCAGGCCGGTATCGGCGACTTCGACACCTGCCTCGATCTCGTCACCGATCTGCCGGCGCGGCTGATGAACCTGAAAGACTACGGCATCGCCGTCGGCCATCCCGCCGATATCGTCGTGCTCGACACCGACAGCGGACCAAACGCGATCGCCGAATTGCCCGACGTGTTGATGGGTTTCAAGCGCGGGCGGAAAGTATTCGAACGGCAGCGGCCGACGCTGTTTAGACCGCAAGGCTGAGGTTTCCTCCCCGTCATCCTGAGGCACGAGCTCTTGCGAGCCTCGAAGGATGCACGGCCCCGCTACATCAACGCGGAGAAAGCCGGGCCGTCGCCCTTCGAGACGGCCGCTTTGCGGCCTCCTCAGGATGACGGTGAACGGGGAGCGGCGAATGTGGCTTCTACCGTTCTACGTGGAGGCCCTGCACACTCCACAGATTGACGCGTCAGCCGATCCGTTGTTGTTATGCCTCAACAACAAAGCCGGGCAGGAAACCATGACCAAAGCCACCACCATCAGAAGCGTCGAAACGCTCGCCTGCGATGCCGGCTGGCGGAACTATCACTTCGTCAAGGTGACGACCGAGGACGGGCTGGTCGGCTGGAGCGAGTACGACGAGGGCTTTGGCGCGCCTGGCCTCACCGCGGCAATCGAGCGGCTGTCCGCACGCGTAGTCGGCAAGAATGCGTTCCAGCATGAGCGGATCTATGCCGAGCTGTTTGCCGCAACCCGTCCGGCCGCCGGCGGCGTGGTCGGGCTGGCGCTCGGCGCAATCGAGAACGCGCTGCTCGACGTCAAGGCCAAGGCGCTCGGCGTGCCCTGCTACGAGCTGCTCGGTGGCAAGATCCGCGACCGCGTTCGCGTGTACTGGTCGCATTGCGCGACTTGGCGCATCAATCATCCGGACTGGTACAAGCCGCCGATTACAGACCTCGACGGCGTCAAGGCGATCGGCCGCGAGGTGCGCGAGAAGAAGTTCTCCGCGATGAAGACCAACATCTTCGTCTACACCGATGGCAAGCCGACAGGTTGGCGCCCGGGCTTCGGCTCGCCGTTCGAGCCGGAGATCAATGTCGACCGCACGGTGCTGCGCAATCTCTGCATGCACCTGGAGGCGATCCGCGACGGCGCGGGCCCGGATGTTGATCTGCTGCTCGACCTCAACTTCAACGCCAAGACCGAAGGCTATCTCAAGATCCTGCGCGCGATCGCTGACATGGACATGTTCTGGGTCGAGATCGACAGCTTCAACCCGCAGGCGCTCGGTTACATTCGCCGCCAGAGCCCGCACCCGATCTCGTCCTGCGAGACGCTGTTGGGCCTGCGCGAATTCCTGCCTTACTTCGCCGAGCAGGCGATGGACGTCGCGATCATCGATACGCCGTGGAACGGGGTGTGGCAGTCGATGAAGATCGCCAGTGCCGCCGAGCATTTCGAGGTCAACGTCGCGCCGCATAATTTCTACGGCCACCTCTGCACCATGATGAACGCGCATTTCTGCGCGGCGGTGCCGAATTTGCGGATCATGGAGACCGACATCGATCGCCTTGCGTGGGACCACGAGCTGTTCACGCATCTGCCCGAATACGTCGACGGCCATCTCGTGATTCCGAATCGCCCGGGCTGGGGCACCGAGCCGAACGAAGAAGGCCTGCGCGCGCATCCGCCGAAGAACAAGGGCGGGCTGTTGAATTATGGGTTGAAGAAGTAGGAGTGCCCCCTCGCCCCGCTCTTGCGGGGAGAGGGTTGGGGTGAGGGGCTCTCTCCACGCATGCGATCGTCGAGGGACCTGTACCCCCTCACCCGGATCGCATTCCGCTTCGCTGCATGCGATCCGACCTCTCCCCGCAAGCGGGGCGAGGTGAAGCATCCCTCAATTATCATCCCTGACCGTCGTGAACGCCGTGTCCACCACGTCGCCGATCGGCTGCCAGGCGGTGCCGTCGAACTGCACCAGCCGCATCTGCTTGATCGGGCGGAAATCCTTCGGCCCCGTGTTGATGACGATCCCGGGCAGCGCGATCGGGCTCTGGTAGTTCTTCAGCGAGGTCGCCTGCCGCATGATGTTGTCGCGGGACAGGTCGTCGCCGCACTGGCGCAGGACCTGGAGCAGCGTGTCGGCCGCGGCGTAGCCGAACATGGCGTAGATGTCGTCCTTGTTACCGTCGGGGAAATACTGGTCCATGAAGGCGGACCATGCCTTGATATGCGGATCGTCCTTCCACGAGGCGTCGCCGGCGTCCTTCAGGAACGAGGTCGAGATCACGCCGAGCGAATTCTGTAGGCCGGCCGGCTGCAATGCGCTGGCGATCGAGGCCGACGCGTTGTCGAGGATGAACACCGGGTGCCAGTCGAGCTCGGCAGCGCTGCGGATCGCGCGCGCGGCAATCGCCGGCGCGCCGTCGAACACGAGAATCTCGGCGCCGGAGTCCTTCAGGATGCCGAGCTGGTTCTGGATCGCGGTCTCCGAGGCATCGAAGGCGAGATCGGCGACGATCATCCCGGCGGTGGCGCCGAGCCCCTCCTGCAATCCCCGGAACAGATCGCGGCCGAACTGGTCATTCTGCCAGAGCACGGCGATCTTGCGGTCGGCATAGGCGGTCTGGATATAATTGGCATAAATCCGTCCCTCGGCGCGGAAGGTCGGCTGCCAGCCCATGGTCCAGGGATAGGCCTTCGGATGCGCCCACTCCTCGTCGCCCGACGCGACGAAGAGCTGTGGAACCTTTTTGTCGTTGAGGTAGGTCCGGGTCGCCAGATTGTCCGGCGTGCCGAACGAACCGAACATCAGCAGCACGTTCTGCGTCTCGACGAGATCGCGGGTTTGTTCCAGCGCGGTCTTCGGATTGGAGCTGTCGTCGACCGAGATGAATCTGATCTTGCGCCCGTTGATGCCGCCGCGCGCGTTGATCATGTCGAAATAGGCCAGTTCCGCCCGGCCGATGGTGGCGAACGCCGCAAGCGGGCCGGTGTACGGCATGATGTTGCCGACGCGGATGTCGTTGTCCGCAGCCGCCGGTGCCGGCTGCGCGCGCGACGGCGTGGCGGCAAACAGCGCGGCGAGGAAAAGGGATATCGAAAGCGCGGTTTGTGTTCTTGTTTGCATCAACATCGCCATGACGCCGACAATGTGCCGACGCTCCTTCCAAGCGGCCTGACTTTATCGCCCAATGCAACGCCCGGAAAATGAAATGTTGATGGCAGGGTTCCGCTTCAGCGCAATGTTATGTCGAGCCACCCCAGCGGATTGACCGCAACGCGGTCGCCGGTGTCGACCAGTACGGTCGTGGTCTCGGCCTCGATGATCGCGGGGCCAGCGAGCGATTGGCCGGGCCTGAGGTCATCGAGCGCATAGACCGGCACCTCGCGCCAGGCACTGAGCCAGGCCTGCCGCTTGCCCCGTGGCACGCACGACGCGGTCGACGACACGGCCGCAGCATCACCAGCGCGCTGCGCGACCTTGCCCACCGCGGCGACGCGGGCGTTGACGAACACCACCTCCTGCCCGCGCGAGGCATACGTGTAGAGCTCCTCGTGGCGGCGGTGGAAGCGGTCCTCGATCTGCGCGACCAGATCGGCAGCACCAAGATCGAGGTCGCCGAGCGGCACGTCGATCTCGAACACCTGCTCGCCATAGCGCATCTCGGCCGAGCGCTCGATTGCGATCTCGCCCTTGAACCAGGTACGCAACCGGCCCACTGCCTGCTTTTCCAGCCCGGCGAACAATGCGCGCACCTCGTCGGCGGAAATCTTGCCCGCGCCGTAATGGGTACGGCTGACCTCGTAACGCAAATCGCTGGTCAGCATACCCCAGGCCGAGAGAACGGACGCCACCGTCGGCACGATGATGCGCTTGATCTCGAGCTCGCGTGCGACTTCCGCGGCATGCATGCCGGCGGCGCCGCCAAAACTCAGCAGCGCGAATTTTCGCGGATCGACACCACGGCGCAGCGTCATCAGGCGGATGCCGTCGGCCATCTTCAGATTGATCATCTTGTAGATGCCGGCGGCGGCTTCGAGCCGCGACAAATCCAGCGCAGCCGCGATGCGGTCGACCGCGGCCTCGGACGCCGCGCGATCGAGCGGCCGGGCGCCGCCCATGAAGGCTGATGCATCGAGATAACCGAGCACGACATTGGCGTCGGTGACGGCAGCGGCCGTGCCGCCATTGCCGTAACACGCCGGACCCGGCACCGAGCCAGCGCTCTCCGGCCCCACCCGCAGCGTGCCGCCGGCATCGACGCTCGCGATCGAGCCACCGCCGGCAGCGATGCTGGCGATGTCGAGGCTGCGCAGCGCGATGCGCTGGCCCGCCAGCATGCCATCGGCAGACAGCGAGGCCTGGCCGTCGGCAATCAACGAAATGTCGGTCGAGGTGCCGCCCATGTCGAACGGCACCAGATCGGGAATGCCGAGCATCTCGGCGCAGCGGCGGCTGCCGGAGATGCCGCCGGCCGGTCCCGACAACACGGTGCCGGCAGCGAGCCGCGAGGCTTCTTCCACCGGCGCCATGCCGCCATGCGACAACACGACGAACAGCGAGCCCGCAAAGCCGGCCTCATGCAGGCGCTGCTCGAGATTGGTGAGATAGCGCCGCACCGTCGGTGCGACATAGGCGTTCACGATCGTGGTCGAGACGCGCTCATATTCCTTGATCTGCGGCAGCACGTCGCTCGATCGCGACATGCTGACGTCAGGCAGCTCCATCGCGAGGCGCTCGACCGCGGCGAGCTCATGCACGGGGTTGAGATAGGCGTGCAGGAAGCAGACCGCGACCGAGGTCGCGCCGGATTGCTTTACATCAGCGATGACGGCGTCGAGTGCGGCAGCATCGAGTGGAACAGCCGCACTGCCGTCGGCCTTCAGCCGTTCGCGCACGCCAAAGCGGCGCTCGCGCGGCACCAGCGGCTCGGGCGGCGGCGTGCGCAGATTGTAGCGGTCGGGTTTCAACCCTTCGCGCATCTCGACGACGTCGCGATGGCCCTCGGTGGTCAAGAGCGCGACTTTTGCACCTTTGCGCTCAAGCAGCGCATTGGTCGCAACCGTCGTGCCGTGCACCAGGCGATCGGTTTCAGCGAGCATCGCAGCACGCGTCACGCCGAGGCGCCGCGCCAGCTCGTCCAACCCAGCCATCACGCCGATCGACTGATCGGCCGGCGTGGATGGTGATTTTGCGAAAACCGTGCGCCCGGCTTCATCTGACGCAACCAGGTCGGTGTAGGTGCCGCCGACGTCAACTCCAATCGTGAACATGTTTGGCTACACCGCTTTCGAAATCAGGCCTTGGGCTGCGTCGCGCGCCCGCGCGTCCGCCGATCGCTTCTCGGGCGGTCCCCAACCGCCGCCGCCGGAGGAACGGATTTCGAGGCAGTCGCCGGGGCGAAGCTCGATGCCGACCTCCTTGGTCTTCAGCACACGCGGCTCACGGCCCTCGGACAACAGGCGATAATGATGCGGCTCGCCATCCTCACCGCCGAGCATGCCGCAAGGGCCATGACGCGCGCCGTCACCCGCGGTGTTGCCCTTCGCGGGCTTCGCGATTTCCAGCACCATATCGAGCGCGACGCCGAGGCCGCCACGATGCTGGCCGTCACCGCCGGAATCCGGGCGGAATTCGTGCTGGCGGAAATACAGCGGAAAGCGCACCTCGGCGACCTCGATGCTGCCGAACTTCAAACCGCCGACCGAGTGCCATTCGCCGATCGACGAATAGCCATCGCCGCCGGGCGAGGCGCCGCCGCCGGGCCGCGCCTGGAACATGTGCCAGATGAAGCTGCGTCCGTTGCGTGGGTCCTCGCCCTGGATCGCGATGCGGAAACGGCGGCCCCAGCCGCCCATCACACGGTCCGGACAGGACGCCGACATCGCCTTGATGATGGCCTCGACGATCTCGTTCGAGGGATGGCTGGTGCACAGCGTGACGGGGCGGCCGGGATCGGCCCAGACGATGGTGCCTTGTTTCGCCACCACCTTCAACGGCCGCAGCGCGCCGGTGTTTTTTGGGATATCGGCATCGATTAGATAGGCAAAGGCCATCGCAACCGCTGCCTGCATGTTGGCGTGCGACGAATTGACAAAACTGGTCGACTGCGGATCGGAGCCGGTGAGATCGACCTCGATGTCGCTGCCCTTCTTGGTGACCTTGGCCGCGATCTTGATATCGGTACGGCCGTGGCCATCGTCGTCGAGCAAGGCCTCCCCGTAGAACACGCCGTCTTTCCAGGTCGAGACCACGGCGCGGGTCTGCTGCTCAGTGGCATCGAGAATGGCCTCGATCGCAGCTTCGACGGTCTCGGCACCGAACTCGCTGAACAGCTTTGACACCCTCTTCTCACCGAGATGGGCGGCGCCCAGCATCGCCGCGAGGTCGCCGCGGAATTCGCGGGGGTTGCGGATGTTCAGCGCCAAGAGGTCGAGCAGGTCCTCACGCGGCTTGCCGGCCTCGTAGAGCTTGATCGGCGGGATGCGGATGCCTTCCTGATAGATTTCCGTGGCGGCGGGATTGTAGGCGCCATGGGTGGCGCCGCCGATGTCGCTCTGATGCGCGCGGACGATGGTCCAGAGCAAACGCTTGCCGCCGGCGAACACCGGCACGAACGCGGTCAGGTCGGGCAGATGGCTGCCGCCGCCTTCGTAGGGATCGTTGAGCAGGATGACGTCGCCAGGCACGACATCCTTGAAGCGCTCCTCGACTGCCAGCGTCGCCCAGGGCAGCGCGCCGACATGGACCGGGATGTGATCGGCCTGCGCGATCAGCCGCCCGCGTGTATCGCAGATACCAAGCGAGAAATCGCGGCTGGAATTGAGGATCTGCGAATAGGAGGTGCGAAGCATCGCTTCGCCCATTTCCTTCACGATCGACGAGAGCCGGTGCTGGACGACGGAACGGGTGATCGGATCGATCTTGGCGGACATTGTTGCCTTGTTGGCGCACGGAATGCGCGAATGGAGGTCAGGGAACCGGACGAACGGAACCTGAATTCACTCCTTATACCCAGAGGTTTCCGGATCGCAAACCGGTGCCTCGGCCTGGACGGGACACCGATCAGCAAGTCGTGATCGGCAAAATCTCCGGCCTTTGGAATAGAACTTGCCGCGCCGCGTCCCACCCCTGCAAGCCAATTGCTTCGGGCAAACGGCTCGAGCGCACCGGCCGCAGCCGTATCGCGCTGAAATCCCCGACAATCAGGGTGAACCTAATGATTCCGCGACTTTTCAGATCCGGCATCGGTGCCGCGCTACTCGCCATGCGTGTCTTGCTTGCCTTTGCTTTCTCTCCGGTCGTGCTCGCACAGGAAACGCATCCGTCGGCCCAGACCGCGCCGACGGCCGATGAAAAGGCGTTCCTCGCCGAGAACGACACGGCGATGACCAGGATGATGAACGACATGGCCGCCAAGCCAAGCGGTGACATCGACCGCGACTTCGTCGCGATGATGACGCCGCACCACCAGGGTGCGATCGACATGGCCGTGATCGAGCTCCGCTACGGCAAGAACGAACAACTCCGCCGCATCGCGCAGGAGATCATCGTCGACCAGATGCAGGAGATCGCGGCGATGAAGCTCGCGATCGGCGAACAGGTCACGGCATCAGTGCCCGCCCCGACTCAAGCCACTCCAGCTATCGCCACCCACGATCACATGAACATGTCCCACGACATGAAGATGCTGGAGACCAAGTGATGAATAGCCAATTTCTCAAGGGCCTGCTGGCCACAACCGTGATCGCGATATCGACATCGGCCTTCGCGGGCCAGGCGCCCGGTGCCGCCGCCTCATCCGATATTCCGATCAGCCATCACGACCGCGTCTATGCGGCAGAGCAGTTCTCGAACACCGTGTCGGTCACCGATCCCGTCGACAACAAACTGCTCGGCGTCATCAGGTTGGGCGATCCGCAGCCGGGCAATTTCAGCCCGCTCTACAAGGGGCAGGTGCTGGTTCACGGCATGGGCTATTCGCCTGATCACCACACCCTGGCCGTCGTCTCGATCGGCTCCAATTCGGTGAGCTTCATCGACACAACGACAAATTCGGTCAAGCACGTCACCTATGTCGGGCGTTCACCGCATGAGGCCTTCTTCACGCCCGACGGCAAGGAGGTCTGGGTCACCGTGCGCGGCGAGAACTACATCTCGGTGATCGACGCGGCGAGTTTCAAGGAAACGATGCGCATCGAGGTGCCGCCCGGCCCCGGCATGCAAATCTTCTCTCCCGACGGGAAATACGGCTACATCTGCTCCTCCTTCAATCCGGAGACCGACGTGGTCTCGGTTGCCGATCACCAGATCGTCGCAAAAGTGAAGCAGGAGAGCCCGTTCTGCCCGAACATCGCGGCCACGCCCGATGGCGAGCAGGTGTGGTTCACGCTGAAGGACACCGGCAAGACCCAGGTGTTCAACGCCAAGCCGCCGTTCAACCCGATCAAGACCATCGACACCGGCCCGATCACCAATCACGTCAATTTCGCGAAGACGTCCAAGGGAACCTTCGCTTACGTGACCATCGGCGGCACCAACGAGGTCAAGGTTTTCAGGACCGACGATTTCTCGCAAGTAACCACCATTCCCGTGGGCAACCTGCCACATGCGGTCTGGCCATCCGGTGACGGCACGCGGGTCTATGTCGGGCTGGAGAATGCCGACGCGCTCGCCGCGATCGACACCGCCACCAACAGGGTGATTGCCAACATCCCAATCGGCCAGGCGCCGCAGGCGATCGCCTATGTGCCCGAAGCCGCTCCCAATCCGGACGACCGGGCGAATCTGCAACCCCTCGGCGTCGCCGGCCAGGTCGCCCATCTCGCGCTTGCACCGAAGAAGCAGACAAAAGGCGACAAGCCGCCGACCAGCGTGTCGCTGTTCGATCAAGGCCTGATTCAGGTTCTGCAGGCCTCCGTCACCGGCCTCGAGCCGAAGCAGCGTTATGTCCTTGCGCTGGCCGACAAGGCCGACGGCAGCGGCACGGTGCAGCCGCTGGCAGCCTTCATGACCAACCCTGCGGGCTCCGCGATCGTCGATGCGACAGGGCCGATCCGGCAGATCGTGCAAAGCGCGACCAAGGCCGAACGGCGCTACCTCGTCATTGCTCCCGGCGAGCCGTCAAAGTTCGGCGCAGCGGTGCAGGTCCAAACGCCGTGAGCGACATGCTGCATCGGATCGAGCCGGTGATCCCAGCGTTGCGCCGCTATGCGCGCGCGCTGGTCCGCAATCATGCGGCCGCCGACGATCTGGTGCAGGACTGCCTGGAGCGCGCCGTCAGTCGCTGGGACCAACGCCGCGAGGACGGCAATCTCCGGTCCTGGCTGTTCGCGATCCTGCACAATCTGGCCATCAACCAGTTTCGTCGCACCGCGACGCGCGGCCAACACGTCACCATCGACGAGGCGCACGAGCATGAGATCGGACAGAACGCGGTGCAGGAACAGACGATGATCTATCAGGAAGCACTCAGCAAACTTGCCAGGCTTCCCGACGAGCAACGCGCCGTGCTGCTGCTGATCGCCGTCGAAGACCTGACCTATGCCGAGGCCGCCAAGGCGCTCAACATTCCCGTCGGCACCGTGATGTCGCGACTGTCTCGGGCACGCGAGCGGTTGCAGCAGGAAATCGAGAAGCCCGCGGACAACCCAATGGGGAACGTGGTGCAGTTGCGGAGCAAACCATGAGCAATCGCCCGATCACGGAAGACGATCTGCACGGCTATGTCGACCATGCCCTCGAGCCCGAACGCGCGGCCGAGGTCGCCGCCTATCTGGAAAGCCATCCGGACGTGGCAAAGCGTGTCGCTGCTTTCTCCGACCAGCGCTCCTGGTTGCGTTCGACGCTGGCGCCGATTGCCGAGGAGCCGCTGCCGCCGCAGCTCAATCTTGCAAGGATGATCGAGAACCGGCGACGCCGCCCCTCGTCATTCCGCTGGGCAATCGCGGCGATGCTGCTGCTCTCGATCGGCGGTCTCGGTGGATGGGTGATCCGTGGCGCGGCGTCGGTACCGGCGGGCGGACTTGCCGCGCTCGCCGAAGAGGCAAGTGCGTCCTACAATGTCTATGCCTCCGATCGCACCCGGCCGGTCGAGCTGCGCGACAGCACCGAACTCGCTGATTGGGTCTCCAGCCGGCTGCGTCAGCCGGTCAAGCTGCCTGACCTGACGAGGTCAGGGTATCGCTTCATGGGCGGACGCGTGGTGCCGACCGCGCACGGTCCCGCGGCCATGTTCATGTATGACGACGATCGGGGCGATCGGCTTGTCGTCCTGACGCGCCCGATGACGTCAGATCAGAACGCGCCGATGGTGCCGCTGTCAGGCGACGGCGTCGCCGGCTTCTCATGGGCTGACGATGGCATAGGCTATAGCCTCGTGGGGCCACCAGCAGCCGGATCCCTGAGACCGCTTGCCAACGAGGTTCGCAAACAGGTGCAGACGATCTAGATACTCAGGCCTTGGTGTAGATCAGGAACAGCACGGTCCCGATCACCAGCGCGCCCGCCATGAACAACAACACCGCCGGCAGTCCGAACAGCGCCGCGACGCCGGCCGTGATCGATTGCATCAAGGCCGTGCCGAGGAAAAAGGCGAGATTGACCGCCGAGAGTGCCTTGCCGGTGTTCTGGGCGTCGACCAGCTGCCGCGTCATGCCGAAGATCAGCGGTTGCGCCGAGGTCGTGAGCCCAATCAGGATCAGCAGCACGAGATCATATTGCCGCGGCATCACGGCGACGCCGAACAGGTTGGAGACCGGAAGATGCGGCGCGCCGGCCGCCATCAGCGCGAGCAGCAGCGCGGCAAGCGCGTGTGCCGCCGCCACCGTGGTGCGACGATGACCGAATTTGCGATCGAAGGCGCCGATACAGATTGGCCCTGCGATCATCGCCAGCGTGAACAGGCCGAGCAAATTGCCGGCCTCGATGCGGCTGAGGCCTTTCACATCCATCAGCCATGGCCCGCCCCACAAGCCGCGCAACGCCAGCGAAGCGCCAAGCGACACCATCGACAGTGCGATCAGCCCGCGCAGGCCGCGCGACAGGCCGAGCCGCAGCACCTCGGTCATCTGCTGCAGCGGTGAGGACTCATCCGCATGCGCAGCGGGCTGCCGCGGCACCAGCGCGAACACTGCGATCAGCACGGCAACACCGAATCCGGCCGATATCCAGAAGCCGGCGCGCCAGCCGAACTGGTCGACGACGAACGCGAGCGGGCTCGACGACAGCAGCATGCCGATATTGCCGATCGACAGGATCATCCCGGACCACAGGCCGAACTTCGCCGCCGACATCTGCTTGGCCGCGAGCGTCATCGGGCACATCAACATACCCGAGGTGGCGACGCCGAGCAGAAACTGACCAAGCACGAAGCTCGCCGGCCCGACCGCAAGCCCCGAGACCAGCGTTCCGACCACGGTTCCGGCCAACAGGCTCAGCGACACCGGGCGCACGCCGAAGCGATCCATCGCGGCGCCAACCGGAACCTGAGCCGCGGCAAAAGAGAAGTGATAGATCGAGGTGAGGCTCGCCAGCGCCTGCGGCGAGGTGCCGAAATCATGCGCCATCAGGTCGAGGCTGATCGCCGGGATCGTCCGCAGCAGCGTCGACAGCATATGGCCGCACGCCAATGCCAGCAGCGCAAAAATCAGTGCGCGGAGATTGATCCCCGCATCTTCAGTTGCCGTTCCGCCGTCCACGAATCGTCTCTTCCCTGAGCGCTTTGTGGTCGGCGTAACATTATTGGGCTGATGGTGCCAATCTAGAGCCCTCTCCCCGTTCTTACGGGGAGAGGGTTGGGTGAGGGGCTGCTTCCGCGAGCGTAGTGCGTGGATGGACCTGTACCCCCTCACCCGGAATTCAAGCTGTGCTTGAATTCCGACCTCTCCCCGCAAGCGGGGCGAGGTGACTTTACCTCTTGTGAAACACCAGCGTCCGCAGCTCGATGCTTTCGCGCGGCGCCGCATCGGCCGGCGTCGTCGGATCGATGAAAGCCGTGTGCGGCCCAAAGCGTGTGCGGCCATCGGTTGCCGAGTCGTAGCATTTGAGCAGGATCGCCTCGTCCGGCGTCATCTCCGGGATGTAGAACCAGCGATGGTTCGGGTTGTACTTCACCGAATAGGTCTCGCCGCTGCGGTTCGGATAGATCAGGTCGGAGGCGACGAGATCGCCGGGCTCAATTGTCGTGCCGTCGGCCATCGCCAGCGGTGAATCTCGCAAGGGCCCGCGGATCGGCCGCCACAGATTGATCACCTGGACGCGGCCTTTCACCAACTCCTCGGCCTCGTCAGGCAGGTGCTCGAACACGCGGTTGCGGCCGGAGATGTCGGTCTGGTCGACATGGACACGGGTCGCCGGCTGGCGCGGCCCGGCGCCACGGAGATCGGCGGCGCCGTCGACACGCTTGCGCACGGTATGATCGAAGATGAGGACGCGGTCTGCCTTCAGCGTCGCCTTCAGGAAGGCTTCGACGGCCGGGTAATAGACGCTGCGGACTTCCTTGTCGTCATAGAAATCCTTGACGGCGGTCGGGTGCCTGACGAGCGCAAAGCCCTCGCGATCGAGCGAGAAATCCTTGGCGATCAGCCGTCCGTCGAAGATCGGGACGTTGTGGGATTCAGGCAGCGCGGTCGATCTGGGTTCGCCGGGTGGCGGATCGAAGGCGTAGGTCCGGGGTTTTCCCGGCGTCGGCGCGAGGTAGTTGAGTTCAGCGGTAACGAACGGCAGCGACTCGATGCGAGTTTCTTGAAGGCCCATGGTGATCTCCCGGACTCGATTGTTCGTGATGTTTCATTTTGGCGGTGCGGGAGGGGCCGGCAAGGGCGCGGAGAAAATAGCAACGTTGCGGTTTCGCAAGGCAAGGAACGGGGAAAATTCTTGCTAGGCGCCACTCGCCCGTCGAACGGATATCCTGAGATCACGGATTCGTTAGCGGCGAGGGTTGTCTTCACCTCTCCCGCTTGCGGGGGAGGGAGCGCACCGCCTATGCGGCCGCGCTAAAGCCCCGCGCCCTTGACGACCGCGTCGGCGAACGAGCGATCCACGATATCAGCGGCGTTGACCTTTTGCCGGATCAGGCCCCAGCGGTCGTAGAGATCGATGGTCTTCTGCTCATCGGCCACCACGCCATCGTCGATCGGAACAATCCGGATCTTGGCCCGCGCCAACCAATTCAGCGGTACCGCAGGCGGAATGTTCATCAGCTTCCCCCAGGTCGCGGCGTAGCTCTCGACATTGCCCTGCGACCAGGCACGCGCGGCGGCCAGCCGGCGCACGAAATCCTCGAGCTCGGCGCGCTTGTCCCTGATCGCATTAGGCGTCGCCACCTGGAAGCCGAGGCCGGGCGTGATGCCGTCGGCCGTGATGACGCGGCGCGACTTGAACAGCACCTCCTCCTGGCTGACGTAAGGCTCCCAGGTCGACCACGCGTCGACCGAGCCTTGCGAATAGGCCACCTTGGCATCCGACGGCGCGAGGTACACGATCTGCACGTCGCTGGCCTGCCATCCTCGCTGTTCGAGCGCGGCGAGGATCAGCTGATGGCCGATCGAGCCGCGGCCGGTCGCGATCTTCTTGCCGCGCAGATCATCGAAGCTTTTGATCGCGGACTTCTCGGGCACCACGATCGCGAGCCCCTCGCCCGACTGCCTGACGGCAGCGATCGCCTTGACCGGCACGTTGGCGGCGGCGGCAAAGGTGAACGGCGCGTCTCCGACCAGCCCGGTGTCGATCGCACCTGCCCCCAGCGCCTCCAGCAGCGGCGCCGCCGCGGCGAACTCTTTCCACTCGATCTTGTAAGGGACGTCCTTGAGCACGCCGGCCGCTTCCATCGCGGCCTGCGAATTGCCCTTCTGGTCGCCGACGCGCAATGTGGTCTGCGCGGCGGCAACGTCGATTGCGGCGAGCGCAAGCGCCGCCGCGACAATGAGACGGATCATTCGGCAGCAATCCCGCGCTGCTCGTCCCGCGCGGCGATCAGCTTGCGGGTCAGCGGGATCAGCTCGCGGCCATACTCGATGGCATCGACCAGCGGATCGAAGCCGCGGATCAGGAAGTGGCTGACGCCGAGGTCGTAATAGTCGCCGAACACTTCCGCGACCTGCTCGGGTGTGCCGACCAGCGCTGTGGTGTTGCTGTTGGCGCCGGTGAGTTTTGCAATTTCGGTCCACAGCCGCTTGTCGATGCGGGTGCCCTGGTCGGCCAGCGCCAGCAGGCGCTTGGCGCCATCGGTGGCGTGGTTGGGTCGGCGGTAGCCGGTCTGGTCCTGCAACGCGGTGGCGCGCTCGAGGATCTCGTCGGCCTTCTTCCACGCCTTTTCCTCGGTGTCGGCCAGGATCGGCCGCACCGACAGGCTGAAGCGCGGTGTCGGCCGGCCATGTTTGGCGGCTGCGGCGCGCACCCGCGCGGTGACATCGCGCACCTGGGCGTAGGATTCACCCCACAGCGCGAAGGTGTCCGCGTGCTTGCCCGCGACCTCGATCGCCGCGTCCGAGCCGCCGCCGACGAAGGTGTAGACGCCGCCCTTCTGCTGCGGCTTGACCGTCGAGAAACCGTTCTCGACGTTGTAATACTTGCCGGTATAGTTGAACGGCTTCTCGCTGGTCCATTCCAGCCTGACAACATCGAGGAATTCGCTGGTGCGGGCGTAGCGCTCGTCCTTGTCGTCGAGCGTGTTGCCGTCCTGGCGCAGCTCGATGGCATTGCCGCCGGTGATGACGTGAAGCGAGACGCGGCCGCCATAGAACTGATCCAGCGTCGCGAGCTGGCGCGCCAGCAGCGTCGGCGCGGTGAATCCCGGACGCTGCGCGATCATCACCTTCAGCGATTTGGTGATGGTCAGCACATGCTGCGCAACCTGCAGCGCATCGGGCGTGGTCGAATGGAACGCCAGCAGCGCGCGGTCGAAGCCCGCGAGTTCATGGGCTTTCGCGACGGTCTCGATGAAGGGCGGATCGAGCACCGGGCCGGAACGCACGACGGTCTCGGAAGAATTGCTGTTGGCGATGAAGCCGATGAACTCGACGGACATGGCAGAAACTCCGGTTTCGTTGACTGTTGTTATCAGACGCCCAGCGCAAGGCGTCCGGCGGAGATACGGGTGGCATCGTCTTGCGGGGTATGGACGCGGCCGCACAGCACGTCGCGGTAATGCCGCTCCAGCGGATTGGTTCGCGACAGGCCGTGATTGCTGGTCAGCGACAAGGCATCCTCCACCGCTTTGACGGCGTTATTGGTCACCGTCAGCTTGATGATGTTAGACTCGTTTGGAGAGAGCTGGAAGCCGTTATCGAAATCGGTCGCAAAGCTGTCGATCAGCCGCGCATTGACGGCCAGCCGCGTCTCGATACCGCCGACCACCTCCTGCACGCGCGGCAGCGTCGCCAGCGGCGCGCCGAGATTGGCCGGCACCCGCTCCTTCAGGAATTTGACCAGCCAGTCGCGCGCCGCGCGGGCGATGCCGTCATAGATCGCAGCCACGAAGATGGTGTGCACGACGCTGTGCACGAAATCGGGAACCTTCCAGTCGTCGGGCTTGCGGACGTCGATTTCGTAATCCAGTGGAAACACGACGTCGTCGAAGGTCACGGTGTGGCTGCCGCTGGCGCGCAGGCCGAGGTGATCCCAGGTCTCGACGATCTGCGTTCCCGGCAATCCGGCCGGAACCAGAAACAGTCCGACACGCGTCTCGGCTTCGTCGGTCTTGGCCCAGACCGTGTACCATTTCAGGATCGGCGCGCCGGTCGAATAGATCTTCTTGCCGCTCAGCCGCCAACCGGTCTCGGTGCGCCGCGCTATCGTCGCCGGCAACCCGCCGCGCGCGGGCGAACCGAGTTCGGGCTCGACCCGCAATGCATTGACCAGTGCCACACCCTCAACCGTCTCCTTCGCGAGCTTGCGCGACAGACGGCTAGGCCACCGCGTGCTGCGGGCCATCACCAGATGCTGGATGTAATGCATCGACAGCACCAGGGCGGTCGATGGATCGGCCTTGCCGATGATGCCGAGAACGCGTGCGGCCTCGCGGGCGCCCGCCCCGCCCCCGCCGAGCGCCGCCGGCACGGTCAGCGCCAGCAGCCCTTCGCGCGAAAGATCAGCAAAATTCTCGAAGGGAAAGCTGGCGTCGCGGTCATGCGCGGGTGCACGCGCGGCGAAGGCATCCGCGAGCCGAAGGGCGCGCGCAATGTGCTCGGGCTCACTCGCATGTAGCAGCTCCTTAGCGGCTGTCGTCACCATGTCGCCTCCAGTCCGAGCAGGCCGAGGATTTGTTTGCGCAGCCCGGCGAGATAGGGATCGCCGCGATGCCGCGGATAGGGCCGATCGACCGCGATATCGGCCGTGATGCGCGCCGGGCGATCGGAGAGCACGATGACGCGGTTGGCGAGCACCAGCGCCTCCTCGACGTCATGGGTGACCAGCAGCGCGGTAAAACCCTTGCGCTGCCACAACGAAACGAGTTCGGCCTGCATCGCAATCCGCGTCAGCGAGTCGAGCTTGCCGAGTGGTTCGTCGAGCACGAGGATTTTCGGATCGTTCACCAGCGCACGCGCCAGCGCCACACGCTGTGCCATGCCGCCGGACAGCTGATGCGGATAGGCGTTGCGGAACGACGTCAAGCCGACCAGTTCGAGCACCGCATCGACCCGGTGCCGATGCGTCTTCAAAATGCCCTGCGCCTCCGGCCCGAGCGCCGCATTGTCCCAGACCGAGCGCCACGGAAACAGCGTCGGATCCTGGAACACGACGACCCGCGAGGGATGCGGCCCGGTGATGCGGACCTCATCCTCGCGCAGCGCGCCGGCGCGCGGCTTCTCCAGCCCGGCAACCAGCCGCAGCAGGGTCGACTTGCCGCAGCCGGACGGGCCGAGCAGGGCTACGAATTCGCCGGGCGCAATCGCCAGGTTCACATTGTCGAGCACCGGAAGCACGGCGCCATCGATGTCGAAGGCATGGCTGACGCCCTCAATGTCGAGCGCGGCGCCGACCGCGGGATAGGTGATCGCCTCTGCCGTGGCTTGGGCGGTGGCTTGCGCTACCATTTGACGACGCCCTTCTGCCAGACCAGCAGGCGGTCGCGGGTGCGGAACAGCAGCGTGATCGCGCCGGAGCACAGCAGCGACATCACGATCAGCGCAGCGTACATGTTGGAATAAGCCGCCCAGCCCTGCGCCCATTGCAGGTACCAGCCGAGGCCGGCCTTGACGCCGATCATCTCGGCGACGACGAGCACGGCAAAGGACGCGCCGAGCCCCATGAACAGGCCGACGAACACATGCGGCAGCGCGGCCGGGATCGCGACCTTCAGCACCAGGAACGATGGCTTGGCGCCGAGCGTGCGCGCGACATCGTAATAGGCGTTGCTGACGCTCGCGACGCCCGACCAGGTCAGCACGGTCACCGGAAAGCCGGTGGCGAGCGCGATCAGGAAGGTCGAGGCACTCCAGCTCGACGGAAAGGAGAAGAAGGCGATCGGCAACCAGGCGGTGGCCGGCAGCGGGCCGATGAAGCGCAGCACCGGATGCACCCAGTAGCCGATCTTCTGCGACCAGCCGATCGAGACGCCGGTGAGAAAGCCGACGGTTGCCCCAATGATGTATCCGCCGAGCTGCAGCTTGACCGAGGCGAACACGCTGTCGAGCAGCTTTGGCAGGTCGTCGGTATAGACTTCGAGGATCGACTGCGGCGGCGGGAAGAACGGCAGCGGCAGCCAGGCGAATTTTGCGGTGGCGACTTCCCACAGTGTCAGGAACGCGCCGAGCGCGACCAGCCAGGGCGCGCGTTTGCGCAATGCCTCGCCGGCGCCGCCGAGATAGTCGGCACTGAGCGTGCCGAACAGGACGAAGGCGGCGATAACGATGGCGCCGATGCCGAGCGAGTCCGTCCGCGACCAATCGCCGAGATCGGGCCAGTACAGCGATGACAACCCGAAGGCGAGCCAGGCGAGGCTCGCCGCAAGGCCGACACTGTAGCCGCCGGAGAGGTTCGCAAGCCTGACCGAACCGCGCGGCGCGGCTGCGGCCGTCGCGTCAGACACTGAATACGTCGACATAGATCCGCTCCGCGAATTTGGCCGTATCGGTGCTCTGTTTGAACACCGAGACCGATTTCAGGTCATCGGCGTAACCCTTCAGCTCGCGCTTCAGAACCTCGCCGACCGGGTGATGGTGATGGGTGTGGTAGCGCGCCATCGCCTCGAGATCGGCGAGGCTCGCCGTCTTCGGCGCATAGGGCTGGAACGACTTTGCGGCCTTGTCCGGGTTCTGCGAAGTGAACATCGCTGCGTCGAGCAGCGCCTGGGTGATGGCGCACGCGACATGGGGTTCTTCCCGTACCAAACTGCCGCGCAGACCGACGATGCAGCAGCTCTTGTCCTTGTATTCGCCGTCGAGGTTGGAGGCGACCTCCTTGTACTGCGGGTCCTTGAGCCAGAGATAGGCCAGCGGATCGGACGACAGGAAGGCCTGTACCTCACCCTTCTCGACCGCGACGTTCAGCAGATTGCCGGGATAGGCGCGCCAGTCGACATCCTTGACCGGGTCGATGCCGAGCTTGGACAACTGGATCGAGAAGAAGTTCTTGTCGGGCCCGGCGAGATCGCCGACCGCGACGGCCTTGCCTTTGAGATCGGCGAGCTTCTCGACACCGGAAGTGCCGCGAGTCAGCACCCGCATGCAGCCGCCATGGGTGCCCGCGGCGATCTTGACGTCAAAGCCCTGCTCCAGCGGCTTGAGCCAGCGCAGCGCCATGCCGAGACCGGCGTCGCTCTTGCCGGTGGCGATCGCCTCCAGCAGCTGGTCGGTCGAGCCGGAATAATTGACCAGTTCGACGTCGAGGTTCTGCTTCTGGAAGAAGCCATAATCGATCGCGACCGGCAGCGGCGCGAGGCAGACGGCGCCGGCATTCCACGACAATTTCAGTTTGCGCGGAGCGCCTGATAGCGGCGGCGCATCGGAGGCCGTCTTGCAGATCGGAAATTCCGAGAAGTCGATCGCCGGCACCGGGCCGCGCGCCGAGAAGGCTTGCGCGCCAAAGGCCCCGATCGGTGCGGCGAATGCTGCGGCGGCTCCCGCGCGCAGCAATGTGCGGCGATCCATCACCGTCTTCTTGTTGTCCGTCGACATCGTCACTCCTGCATTTCGGCGAAGCTTCGCCGCACGCACAGAACGTCTCCGTTTGCGCGCCCCGCGGTGAAGCTCATGTTCGAGAAAAAATCGGATCTCTCCGGCGCCACTGCACCCTCAGCAACATCCAAATGATGCGGCGCGATGGCTTCATCGTCAATGAAATGGAATTTCGAAAGTAACGCGCGCGAAAGGCGTTATCTCCCCGATCGCCGCGCGCGACGATGAAACGATTTTCAGCGCGGTCGGGTGCAGTGGCGAAACCGGCCGGCATCGAATGCACGGCATTTGAGCGTTTTTCGTCCGCATGCACGACACCTTCTACGAACGCGCCTTCTGACGAATGAGTCCTTGCTGCGCAACCCGGGAATTCAGTTTTCCGTTTCGTTGACGGCGAACAGGTTGATCATAGACTCGACGCGTTTCCCACGCTGCGGCGAATGAATCAGAAAGAAAATGGACATGCGCAGACCGACCCGCCCGAGTTCTCCCCACTTCCTCACGCGCCGCACGGCCGCGGCGCTGATCGCGGCCGCGGTCACCCTGTCGACATCGGTCGCAGCCATCGCCGCTGACGCGATCGTGCTGCACGTCGGCGACCAGAAGGGCGGCAACCGCTCGCTGCTGGAGATTTCAGGTCTCGCCAAGGACCTCCCCTACACGATCGAGTGGGCGGAATTCCCGGCCGCAGCGCCGATCCTCGAAGCGCTCAACGCCGGCGCGCTCGACGTCGGCTATACCGGCGATCTCGCCTTCCTCACGGTCTACGCCGCTGGTGCTCCGATCAAGGCAATCGGTGGCACGCGGTCCGACGCACGAACGCAGGCGATCCTGGTGCGTGCGGACTCGCCGATCAAGACCGCGGCCGATCTCAAGGGCAAGCGCCTTGCCGGCACCCGTGGCGGCTGGGGCCAGTTCCTGATCGATGCTACGTTGGAGAAATCGGGCTACAAGGTCGAGGATGCGACGTTCGCGCCGCTCGGCCCGGTCGACGCCAAGATCGCGCTGCTCGCCGGCTCGATCGACGGCTGGGCGGTGTGGGAGCCCTACGTCTCCTACGCCAAGCTGAAGGACGACGCGCGCGTCATCGCCGATGGCGCAGGCCTGACGCCGACCATCACCTTCATCGTCGCCTCCGACAACGCGATCGCGACCAAGCGCGCCGCGGTACAGGATCTCGTGCAGCGGCTGAACAAGGCATGGCTGTGGTCGCTCGACCATATTCCCCAATACGCCAAGAACACCGCCGAATTGACCAAGCTGCCGGAGGACGTGCTACTCGCCGCCTACACTGCGGCAAAGGGCAGCCCGATCGCGATCGATGAGACCGTGGTGAAAGAGGTGCAGGCGGCCTCCGACCGCGCAACCCGGTACGGCATCCTGTCCAAGACGCTCAATGTCGACAAAGCCGTCGACCCCAGCTTTACCGCCGCGGCCAATTCGAACTAGCGCCGTGGTTTTCGTCATGCCCGGGCTCGTCCCGGGCATCCACGCCTTTGTTCCGCGGACAGCAAGACGTGGATGGCCGGGCATAGGCGAGCGGAAGCGACGCCGTCCTTCGGACGGCTATGCCCGGCCATGACGATGAGGCGATCAACGGACCGCGCACCACAACGGAGACATCTGATGTCCGGTCCGCTCCATCTCGCTCTGATCGTCGCAGCACACCTGCTCTGCATGACCTTGTTGGTCGCGCTGTCGGTTTGATAGCCTTCTCCCGATCGTCCCAGGGAGAACAACAATGAACCTCACAATGAACGACCGCGTCGCCGTGGTCACCGGCGGCAGCAAGGGCATCGGGATCGCGGTGGCGCGGCGGTTTGCCGAGTCCGGCGCCAAGGTGGCGATCCTCGCCCGCGGTGCGGCCGACCTCGCGGCCGCGCGCGAAACATTGGCAAAGGACGGGCTGGTCGTGCGCGACTACGTCTGCGACGTCTCGAAGGCCGCCGCCATTGCCGAGACCCACGACCGGATTGTCGCCGATCTCGGCAAGATCGACGTGCTGGTCAACAACGCCGGCACGGCGCGCACGCTGGCGTTCGAGAACATCAGCGACGAGGCCTGGCAGGAGGATTTCGATCTGAAGCTGTTCGCCGCGATCCGCTTCAGCCGGCTGGTCTGGGGCGGGATGAAGCAGCGCAAATGGGGCCGCATCATCAACGTGCTCAACACCTTCGCGAAGGCACCGGCCGGCAATTCCGCGCCGACCTCGGTGTCACGCGCCGCCGGCATGGCGCTGACCAAGGTGATGGCGAACGAAGGCGGCGAGCACAATATCCTGGTGAATGCGCTCTTGGTCGGCCTGATCATGAGCGATCAGTGGGTGAAGCGCCACGCGGCGCAGTCGCCCGGCATGGATTTCGGCGAGTTCGCCAAGAATCTCGCCAAGGGGACACCGCTCGGCCGCATCGGCACGGCGGAGGAGTTCGCCAACCTCGCCTGCTTCCTGGCTTCCGAGCAGGGCTCCTACATCACCGGCACCGCCATCAATGTCGATGGCGGCCGATCGCCGGTGGTTTAGGGGCAAGCTACGGCGGGAAGCCGCAGGCCCAAAAGCAAAAGGCCTCCGTCACCGGAGGCCTTTCTAGTCTTAAACCGCGTCCTTGGCGGCCTTGACCGGCCGTGCGCGGACGATCTTCCGGGCCGGCTTGGCCTTGAACATCATCTCTTCGCCCGTGAAGGGGTTGGTGCCCTTGCGCGCCTTGGTCGCAGGCTTCTTGACCACGACGAACTTGGCGAAGCCGGGGACGAGGAAAACCCCGCTCTTCTTCAGCTCCTTGTGGCCGACATCGACGAGCGTGTCCAACACGCCCTTGACGTCACGCTTGGAAAGTTCGGTGGTGGTCGCGATCTTCTCGATCACTTGCGACTTCGACAATTGGGTAGCCATGGTTGCTCCATTGATTCTGGAGTGCGCACGATATGGCGGAAAACGCCGGGAATAATAGGGTTTTCTGCACTCCACACAGCAATATCGCTGTGGACAGCACCCGAATCAGCGAGTTTTCCCGGGTTTCTTTAAGTCAAGGTGCCTGGAAGCCCTAAAATAACAGGGTTTGTACGCTTCCGAGCGGCTGCCAAAGGGCATCGCAGAGAATCACACGGCACACTGTGCACCGCGTCAATGCACGGAAACGCTGGAGGCCAATTCGAGTTGCGGAGAGCTGCGACGCCACTTCAGATTTCGGAAATGATCTTCCGAAAGGCTGAGACATTAGAAAATGACTCAGGTTCCCGTTCCATCGTAACATCGGCCAAAGCCCGCCGCGACCAGCCCGGGCTATCCGATGTGAGCTTTGGAGACCCCGCGTATGGATTTGACCCGCCTCGAGATCAACCGCCGCACGGCCCTTTTGACCTCGGCCGCCATCGCGGCCAGCGTCATCAATCCGATGCGGGCCTTTGCGCAGGAGACCCCGCGCAAAGGCGGCGTGTTCAACGTCCAATATCCAGCCGAGCAACGCCAGCTCAACCCGAGCATCCAGGCCTCGACCGGCGTCTACATCATCGGCGGCAAAATCCAGGAAAACCTGGTCGACCTCGACGCCAACGGCCAGCCGGTCGGCGTGCTCGCCGAGAGTTGGGAGGCTGCACCTGACGGCAAGACGGTCACCTTCAAGCTGCGCAAGGGCGTCACCTGGCACGACGGCAAGCCGTTCACGTCAGACGACGTCGCCTTCACCGCCATGAACATGTGGAAGAAGATCCTCAATTACGGATCGACGCTGCAGCTGTTCCTGACCGCCGTCGACACGCCCGATCCGCAGACCGCGATCTTCCGCTACGAGCGCCCGATGCCGCTCAACCTGTTGCTGCGCGCCCTGCCCGACCTCGGTTATATCTCGGCCAAGCATCTCTACGAGAGCGGCGACATCAGGCAGAACCCAGTCAACCTTGCTCCGGTCGGCACCGGCCCGTTCAAATTCGTGAAGTACGAGCGCGGGCAATATGTCATCGCCGATCGCAATCCCGATTACTGGCGGCCGAATGCGCCCTATCTCGACCGCATCGTCTGGAAGGTGATCACCGATCGCGCCGCCGCGGCGACGCAGATGGAGGCCGGCGAACTGCATTACAGCCCGTTCTCCTCGCTCACCATCTCCGACATGGGACGGCTGGCAAAGGACAAGCGCTTCATCGTCACGACCAAGGGCAATGAAGGCAACGCCCGCACCAACACCATCGAATTCAACTTCCGCCGCAAGGAGCTGTCGGACATCCGGGTCCGCCGCGCCATCGCGCATGCGATCAACGTGCCGTTCTTCATCGACAACTTCCTCGGCGATTTCGCCAAGCTCGGCACTGGGCCGATCCCCTCGACCTCGGCCGACTTCTACCCCGGCGCCAACACGCCGCAATACCCCTACGACAAGGCCAAGGCGATCGCGCTGCTGGATGAGGCCGGCTTCAAGGCCACTGGCGGCAACCGCTTCTCGCTAAAGCTGCTGCCGGCGCCGTGGGGCGAGGACATCTCGCTGTGGTCGACTTTCATCCAGCAGTCGCTCTCGGAGGTCGGTATCCAGGTCGACATCGTGCGCAATGACGGCGGCGGCTTCCTCAAGCAGGTCTATGACGAGCACGCCTTCGATCTCGCCACCGGCTGGCACCAGTACCGCAACGATCCCGCGGTCTCGACCACGGTGTGGTACCGCTCCGGCCAGCCGAAGGGCGCGCCATGGACCAACCAGTGGGGTTGGGAAGACAACACCGTCGACAAGACGATCGACGACGCCGCCACCGAAGTCGATCCGGTCAAGCGCAAGGCGCTCTATGCCGAGTTCGTCAAGGAGGTGAACACGGAGCTGCCGGTCTGGATGCCGATCGAACAGATCTTCGTCACCGTGATCACGGCGAAAGCGCGCAACCACTCCAACACCCCGCGCTGGGGTTCATCGAGCTGGCACGATCTTTGGCTGAGCGCGTGAGGGCCACTCCTCCCTCTCCCCGTTCTTCACGGGGAGAGGGTCGGGGTGAGGGGCTCTCTCCGCAATATTACTCTATCGATAGGCCTGTACCCCCTCACCCGGATCGCATCTTGCGATGCGATCCGACCTCCCCCCGCAAGCGGGGCGAGGTGACCAAGAGGCCAGCGTCGACGCACACCAGTGTCCACTCCATCCGAAACCGCTATAGATAACGCATGCGTATCCTGAGCCTTGCGGGGCGGCGGTTGGCCGCCTCGATTCCGACCCTGTTCCTGATCCTGATCGGCGTGTTCCTGCTGTTGCAGCTGGCGCCGGGCGACACCGTCGACGCGCTGATGGCGCAGATGGGCGGCGGCGATGCCGCGACCGCAAAGGAGCTGCGCCAGTTCTACGGGCTCGATCTCTCGGTTCCGGCGCAGCTCGCCAATTATCTCTGGCGGCTGGTGCGGCTCGATCTCGGCTTCTCCTCGATCTACGGCAAGCCGGTCGCGACCGTGATCCTGGAGCGGCTGCCGCCGACTATTCTCTTAATGACGGCGTCACTTTCGTTTGCGTTCTTCTTCGGACTGTTGTTCGGCGTGATCGCCGCGCGCGGCGTCAACCGCTGGCCGGATACGCTGATCTCGACGCTCGGCCTGGTCTTCTACGCCACGCCGTCGTTCTGGTTCGGGCTGATGGCGATCGTGGTGTTCTCGGTCTATCTACAGTGGCTGCCGCCGGGCGGCTTCGAGGACATCGGCACCATCAGGACCGGCATCTGGCACGTCTTCGATATCGCGGCGCATCTCCTGCTGCCGACGCTGACGCTCGGCCTGATCTTCCTTGCGATCTACCTGCGGATCATGCGTGCCTCGATGCTGGAGGTCCTGAACCTCGATTTTATCAGAACCGCCCGCGCCAAGGGACTGGACGAGACCCGAATCATCACCCGCCACGTGCTGCGCAACGCGCTGTTGCCGATGGTGACGCTGATCGGCCTGCAGGCCGGCACCATGCTCGGCGGCTCGGTCGTGGTGGAAAGCGTGTTCTCGCTGCCCGGCCTCGGGCGCCTCGCCTATGAGTCGGTGGTGCAGCGCGACCTCAATACGCTGCTGGGCATCGTGTTCGTCTCCGCCCTGCTCGTCATATCCGTGAATTTCGTCGTCGACCTGCTCTACGCGCGGCTCGACCCCCGCATCGCGGCGGAGGGCTGAGATGGACGCGGTGAAACGCTACTTCCGCAGCCCCGCGGCGGTGATCGGCCTGATCCTGCTGCTGCTTGTGATCGCGATGGCTGTCAGCGCGGGCTTGCTCTATCCGCGCGATCCGCTGGCGCTGGCCGGCCGGCCGCTGGTCTGGCCGTTCTCCAACCCGCGCTTCCTGCTCGGCACCGATAATTCGGGGCGCGATATCGCCGCGCAGATTTTCTACGGCGCGCGGATTTCGCTGCTGATCGGCGGCGTCGCCACATTGATCGCGATCCTGATCGGCATCCTGGTCGGCGCCTTCGCCGGTTATTACGGCGGCTGGATCGACAATGTGCTGATGCGGATCACCGAAGCCTTTCAGACCTTGCCGAACTTCGTGCTGCTGCTGGTGCTGGTCGCCGTGTTCGGCTCGACCCTGACCACGGTGACGATCGCAGTCGGCGTGGTGTCGTGGCCGGCGCCGGCCCGGCTGACCCGCGCCGAGTTCCTGTCGCTGCGCAACCGCGAATTCGTGCAGGCCGGCAGGACGCTCGGCATGCGAGACATCCAGCTTATCCTCGGTGAGATCCTGCCCAACGCGCTGCCGCCCGTGATCGTCTATGCCAGTGTGGTGATGGCGGTCGCGATCCTGCTGGAAAGCGCGCTCGCCTTCCTGAAGCTGTCCGATCCCAACGTCGCCTCCTGGGGCAATCTGATCGGGCTCGGCCGCGATGTGTTGCGGGTGCAGTGGTACGTCTCGGCGATCCCCGGGGTTGCGATCCTCGTCACCGTGCTCGCGGTGTCACTGGTCGGACAGGGATTGAATGACGCGCTCAATCCGCGGCTGAAGAGCCGATGAACGATTCTGTGCTTTCGCTCGACAGGCTGACGGTGCGCCTGCCCAAGGGCGCCGATCGGCCGCACGCGCTGTCGGATGTCTCGCTCTCGATCGCCTCGAACGAGATCCTCTGCGTGGTCGGCGAGTCCGGCTCGGGCAAATCGATGATGGCCAACGCCATCATGCGGCTGTTGCCGAACGAAGTCAGAATCGAACAGGGCCGGATGCTGTTCGACGGAATCGACCTCTGCGCGGCCGATGCAACCGAGATGCGCAAGGTGCGCGGTGCCTCCATCGCGATGATCTTCCAGGAGCCGATGACCGCGCTCAATCCGCTGCGCAGCATCGGCGACCAGATCGGCGAGATGTTTTCGATCCACACAAAATGTTCGAAGGCCGAGATCGCGGCGCGGGTGCTGGCGCTGCTCGAGGATGTCCGGATTCCGGACCCTACGGCCGCCGCAAAAGCCTATCCGCACGAACTCTCCGGCGGCCAGCGCCAGCGCGCCATGATCGCGATGGCGCTGGCGCTCGACCCAAAACTGTTGATCGCGGATGAGCCAACCACCGCGCTCGACGTCACGACGCAGGCGCAAATCCTGAAGCTGATTCGAGACCTGCAGCAGCGCAAGAAGACCGCGGTGCTGTTCATCACCCACGACTTCGGCGTGGTCGCCGAGATCGCCGACCGCGTCGCGGTGATGCAGCACGGCGTGATCGTGGAACAAGGCACGACCGACAAGGTGCTGAACGATCCGCAAGCCGCCTATACCAAACAGCTGATCGCTGCCGTTCCGCCGCTGAAGGCGCCGCCGCCGCGTATCATTTCCGGCAAGAGCATTCTGACCATCGACAACGTCTCCAAGACCTACCGCACCGGCGGTTTCCTGGGCCGCGGCGCGCGGGTCACCGAAGCCGTGAAGAACGTCTCGCTGCATTTGCCGCGCGGCGCGACGCTCGGAATTGTCGGTGAATCCGGTTCGGGCAAGTCGACGCTCGCGCGCTGCATTGTGCGGCTGATCGATCCTGACGCCGGCGCGATCCTACTCGACGGCAAGGACTGGGCAAAGCTGACGCGCGAACAGATTCGCCGCGAGACCCGCCATATCCAGATGGTATTCCAGGATCCCTTCGCCTCGCTCAACCCGCGCCGCAAGGCGGCGGAACTGGTGGCGCAAGGACCGATCGTGCATGGCACCGATCGTGCTGTTGCGATCGCGGAGGCGAAGAAGCTGTTCGAACTGGTCGGGCTCGATCCGTCGGGCGGCGATCGCTTCCCGCACGAATTCTCCGGCGGGCAGCGCCAGCGCATCGGGCTGGCGCGGGCGCTCGCGCTGAAACCGGATGTGCTGGTCGCCGACGAGCCGGTCTCCGCGCTCGACGTCTCGGTGCAGGCGCAGGTCCTGAAGCTGCTCGCCGACCTGCGGCAGCAGCTCGGCCTCTCCATCATCTTCATCACGCATGATCTGCGTGTCGCAGCCCAGATCTGCGATCTCGTCGCCGTCATGAAGGATGGCGCCGTGGTCGAGCAAGGGCCGACCGCGGACGTGTTCGGCAATCCGCAGCATCCCTACACGCAGGCGCTGCTGTCTGCGATTCCCGGCGGTGATTTCACCCGCAAGCGGGATGCTTTGGTCGTCTAGGCGATCTCCCGCGCATCGCGGCGGCGATAGAGCAGCAGCATCAGCGGCGCGAGCTTGCGCATCAGGCCATGCGCGGGAATCGTGACCGGCTCGGTGAAGGGCAGTGCGAGCTCGTTCTCCGGCACACCTTGCACCGCCTTCGCCAGCTCCCGGCCGAGCGGCATCGTCAGCGCCACCGCACGGCCATTGCAGCCGGTCCAGCCATAGGCATTGGGTCCGAGCCGGTGAATGCGCGGCAGGAAGTCGGTGGTCATGCCGACATAGCCGTTCCAGACATAATCGAACGAGACGTCGCCGATCTGCGGCCATATCCGCTGCAGCCGCTCGGTCACCCGCGCCTTCAGCCGCGCGGGCTTGTCGCCGGGCCCGATCACGGCGCCGCCGGTGACGAGCCGATTGCGCGCGTCGTAGCGGGCGAAATAGAGCTCGCCATGGGTATCCGACATCGCCTGCCGGCCGGGGATGATGGTCTTGCGGACATTGTCTGAGAGCGGCTGCGTCGCCATCTGCCAGGACAGCACCGGCATCACTTCGTTCGCAATATCGGGCACCAGCGACTTTGCAAACTCGCCGCTATAGGCATTGGTCGCGACCACAAGCGCGCGGCCGGAAATCTCGCCGTTCTCGGTCTTCACCACCCAGCGGTCGCCGCGGCGTTCGAAACTGAGCGCGGGCGAACGGGCGTAGATGCGCGCGCCGAGGCCGAGCACGGTGTGCGCGAGACCCCGCGCGAGCGCCAGCGGATTGATGTGGCCGCCGGTCCTGTTCCAGAAGCCGCCGTACCATGCATCCGAGCCGAGCATGTCCCTCGTCTGGTCGCGCGACAGCAATTCGACCGGCGCGCCGAATTTCGACCATTGCCGCACCCGCCGCTCCGCGATCTTGATGCGGCCCGGCGAATGCACCGGCTGCACCCAGCCAACCTGCTCCTGTTCGGCTTCGATGTTGTAGCGTTTGACGATCTCGAACAGGATAGAGGCGCTATCGCGCAGCATCGTGACGAAGCGTTCGCCGGCTGCGCCGTGTTTGGCGATAATGTCCTCTGGGTCCGGCCGTGACAGCGTCGGAATCACCTGCCCATTGTTGCGGCCCGATGCACCCCAGCCCGGCTCGGCGGCCTCGACGATCGCGACATCGACATTGGCCTCGCGCAGATGCAGCGCCGTCGAAAGACCAGTAAAGCCGCCGCCGATGATGACGACATCGGCCTGTTGCGCACCGGTCAATTCGGGACAATCGGGACCAGGCGGCGTCGCCGCGGCCCAGAGAGAATTGGGCCAGCGTACGGCATTGCTGCTCATCGTGATCCTTTCTTGCAGGCGCCTGTTCGTTCTGGTTAGCTTTAATCCTACATTCAAGCCCGGGAAAGACTGCAAGTGGCACTCAAGAACGTCATCGGAATCGACCACGCCGTGGTCATGGTCAAGGACCTCGACAAGGCGGCCGAGAATTACAAGCGGCTCGGCTTCACCGTGTCGCCGCGCGGCACCCACAGCGCGCATATGGGATCGGGCAATTACACCATCATGTTCGACCCTGATTATATGGAATTGCTCGGCGTGCTGACGCCGACCGAACACAATGCGCCGGCGCGCGCCTCTCTGGAGAGTCGCGGCGAAGGCATCGAGCGGATCGCGTTCACCGCAGTGGATTCCGCCGCCGGCGCCGAGGAGATTCGCGCGCGCGGCTACACGCCTGTTGGACCGACCGATTTCGAGCGCCCCGTGACGCTGCCCAACGGCACGATCTCCGCGGCGAAATTCCGCACCTTCCAGTGGCCGACCGCGGAAGCGCCCGGCGGCGTCCGCATCTTCGCCTGCCAGCACAAGACGCGCGAGACGGTGTGGATTCCCGAGTTGATGACGCACGCCAATGGGGCAAAACGCCTCAAGCAGGTGTTGATCGTCTCGCCGGAGCCGGCAGCCGATGCCGCGCAGCTGTCAAAGATGATCGACAACGCGACGAGGAACGACGCCGATGGCGCCATCGCCGTCCCATCGGGCGGGGACCGCGCCGACTTCGTGTTCCTGACCAAGGACCAGCTCGGCAAGCGCTATCCCGGCGTGTCGTTGGCCGGCCTGCCCGATCGCGGCGGCGCGGGCCTTGTGATCGCGGCCGATCTTGCCGCAACGGAGAAGGCGCTGGGCGCGACCGGCGTGAAGAGCGGCAGCAGCATCTGCGTGCCGCCGGCCGCCGGCAACGGCACCCTGCTCGCTTTCGTCAAGGCATAGCTGCCATCACCTGCGCGTCGCCGCTGCATAACGCCGCGGCCCGCGCAGGTGGGGGCTAGGCATACCAACCTCAGACGCTAGTATCCCTCCCAAACAAGAACCGCCCCTGGGAGAGAAACATGTCGCATCACCTGATCTCGCGCCGCCAAGTCTCGCGCCGCCAAGTTCTGGCCGGCACGGCCGCCGCCGGCGCGCTTGGACTGACCGGATTTCCGGCCCGCGCCGAGGTCAACTGGAAGAAATACTCCGGCACCACGCTCGAGGTGATCCTCGCCAAGGGGCCGCGCGGCGACAATCTGCAAAAATACGTCAAGGAATTCACCGATCTGACCGGCATCAAGGTCGAATCGGAGCAGATTCCCGAGCAGCAGCAGCGCCAGAAATGCGTGATCGAGCTGTCGTCGGGAAAGCCGAGCTTCGACATCGTTCACATCAGCTATCACGTCCAGAAGCGCCAGTTCGAGAAGGCGGGCTGGCTCGCCGACATGAGCGGCTATCTCAAGGACCCGAGCCTCACACCATCAGATCTCGTCGAGAGCGATTTTTCGGCCGCCGGCCTGCAATATGCCCGCAATGACAAGGGCCAGATGCTGTCGCTGCCCTGGTCGGTCGACTATTTCATCCTCTATTACAACAAGGAGCTGTTCCAGAAGAAGGGCGTCGAGGTCCCGAAGACCCTGGACGAGATGGCTGTTGCCGCCGAGAAGCTCACCGATCCGAAGGAGGGCATCTACGGCTTCGTCGGCCGCGGCCTGCGCAACGCCAACATGGCGATGTGGAGCAATTTCTACCTGAATTATGGCGGCGAATTCCTCGATGCCAAGGGCAACATCCTCACCGACGGTCCGGAGGCGATCGAAGCCACGAAACTCTATCAGCGCCTGCTGACCAAGTCGGCGCCTCCCGGCGTCGTCGGCTTCAACTGGATGGAATCGATGGCCTCCTTCACGCAAGGGCGCGCGGCGATGTGGATCGATGCCACGGGATGGGCGCCACCGCTGGAAGATCCGACCGCCTCGCGCATCGCCGGCAAGGTCGGCTACACCATGGTGCCTGCCGGGCCGAAGGGCCATTTCTCGTCGACCTATGGCGACGGCATCGGCATCGCCGCGGCCAGCAAGAACAAGGAAGCCGCCTATTTGCTCTGCCAGTGGGTGGTCTCGAAGGGACAGGGCGCACGCCTGCTGCAGGCCGGCGGTGGCGTGCCGTTCCGCAGCTCCATCGTCGACGATCCTGAAGTCGCCAAGGGCGTCAAGACCAAGGAGTGGCTGCAATCGGTGATCGACTCCTCCAAGATCTCCAAGCTCGGCCTGCCCGTCATCATCCCCGTCGCCGAATTCCGCGACATCGTCGGCGCGGCGTTGACCACGACACTGTCGGGCGCCGATCCCGCCACCGAGCTGAAGAAGGCGCACGAGCAATTCCGCCCGATCCTGGAGCGCAGCGAAAAAGCGTGAGCGTTGTAACACAAGCCTCTCCGGCGAAGCCTGAAGCGTTTTCCGCCACGCCTGAACGTGAATGGCGTCCGCCGTCCTACTGGCCGTTCGTGATCCCGGCACTCGTCGTGGTGCTGGCGATCATCATCTTTCCGTGGGTCTTCACGATCTGGATGAGCCTGCACGAATGGAAGGTCGGCTCGCCGACCACTTTCGTCGGGCTCGCCAATTATTTGCGGTTGCCGACCGATCCGCGGTTTGTCGAGGCGATCGGCCACACCTTGTTCTACACTGCGTTATCGGTGGTGCTGCCGCTGATCTTCGGCACGCTGGCTGCGGTCGTGTTTCACCAGAAGTTCGCTGCGCGCGGCTTCCTGCGCGGCATCTTCATCATGCCGATGATGGCGACGCCGGTTGCGATCGCGCTGGTCTGGACCATGATGTTCCACCCGCAGCTCGGCGTGCTGAACTACGTGCTGTCGCTGGTCGGAATGCCGCCGCAGCTCTGGGTGTTCAATCCGACGACTGTGATCCCCTCACTGGTGCTGGTCGAGACCTGGCAATGGACGCCGCTGGTGATGCTGATCGTGCTCGGCGGTCTCGCCGCGATCCCGACCGAGCCCTACGAAAGCGCGCAGATCGACGGCGCCAATTTCTGGCAGGTATTCCGCTTCATCACGCTGCCTTTGATCATGCCGTTCCTGTTCATCGCCGGCATGATCCGCATGATCGACGCCGTGAAGAGTTTCGACATCATCTTCGCGATCACCCAGGGCGGGCCGGGCTCGGCGTCGGAGACCATCAACCTCTATCTCTATAGCGTCGCCTTCGTCTACTACGACATCGGCTACGGCTCGGCGATCGCGGTCGTGTTCTTCCTGCTGATCGTCGCGCTCGCAGCGCTGCTGCTCTATCTGCGCAAGCGCATGCTGTGGACGTCAGAACTCGGAGACGGCGCATGAGCCTGCGTCAGGTGAGTCTTCGTCAGATTTTGGGCCGAATCGGGCTGTGGCTGTCGGTCTTCGTCATCGTTTCGCCGGCGATCCTGTTCTTCCTCTGGATGGCCTCGCTATCGCTGAAATTCGAGATCGACAACGCCGCCTATCCGCCGGTGTTCATCCCGGAGAATTTCGCCTGGAAGAACTATGCCGACGTGCTCGCCTCCAACCGCTTCCTGACCTATTTCGTCAACAGCCTGATCGTGACCGGCAGCGCGACCGGGCTTGCGATGCTGGTCGGCGTGCCTGCCGGCTACGGCATTGCGCGGATGGCGGCGCATAAATCCGCGGTCGTGATCCTGATCGCGCGCATCACGCCGGGACTATCGTACCTGATCCCGCTGTTCCTGCTGTTCCAGTGGCTCGGCCTGCTCGGCACCCTGGTGCCGCAAATCATTATTCACCTCGTGGTCACGGTGCCGATCGTGATCTGGATCATGATCGGCTATTTCGAAACCACGCCGCTGGAACTCGAGGAAGCCGCGCTGATCGACGGCGCCACGCGCTGGCAGGTGTTCCGCCATGTCGCGCTGCCGATTGCCAAGCCAGGACTCGCGGTCGCCTTCATCCTCGCCGTGATCTTCTCCTGGAACAATTTTGTCTTCGGCATCGTGCTGGCCGGCCGCGAGACGCGCACGCTGCCGGTCGCCGTCTACAACATGATCTCGTTCGACCAGCTGAGCTGGGGCCCGCTCGCCGCCGCCGCGCTGATGGTGACACTTCCGGTGCTGCTGCTGACCGTATTCGCCCAACGGCAGATCGTCGCCGGGCTCACCGCGGGCGCGGTCAAGGGCGGGTAGCGCCAGCTATTGGTAGCTGGCGGTGTCAGCTGAATCGCTCGGGTGCGCGACGACCTTTTTTAACGCCGCGCTCATCGGAAGGTTGAGGTTGATGTTTCGCGGCGGGATCGCTGTCTCGAACCATTTGCGATAGACGCGATCGAAATCACCGGACCGGAACATGTCGGCAAGCGCTGAATCGACCAGTTGCTTGAAGCCCAAGTCACCGCGCCGCATCATGATCGCATAGGGCTCGACGGACAGGAATTCCTGCGAGATCTGGTAGCTCTCAGCATCGCGCGCATTGGCAACCTGCCCAGCTAGCAGGACGTCATCCATCACGAAGGCGGAGGCGCGATCGGTCGCGACCATCAGGAAGGCCTCGGCGTGATCCTTTGCCGGGACGACCTGCATGCCGAGCTCCTTCCGGACGTTGAGCTCATTGAGAAGCCGCAAACTCGTGGTGCCTGATGTCGACACCACCGTGCGCCCCTTGAGATCGTCGAAGCCGCGGATCGCAGCCGCCTTCTTCGAGACAAAGTTGCTGGTGGTCAGATAGGTCGTCGACGAGAACGCGACCTGCGTCTGCCGTTCGATCGTGTTGGTCGTGGACCCGCACTCGATGTCGATGGTCCCGTTGGCCAGCAGCGGAATTCGCGTGCCCGACGTCACCGGCACATACTTGACCTGAAGGTCGGGACGTTTGGTGGCGACCTCGATCTGGTCGACGACGCGCGCGCACAGATCGATCGAAAAGCCGACAACGTGCTGCGCATCGTCGAAATACGAGAACGGGATCGATGTGTCGCGGTGCCCGATGGTGAGCACACCGGTGCTCGCGATCTTGTCGAGCGTGTCCGACGGGGCTTGGGCATGGACCGTCGCAACCGATAATAGCGAGACAAAGGCCAAGTAAATCAATTTCTTAAAGGTGGCGCCGCCCATTCGCTTACTCCACTCAACACGACTCTGGATATAATTTTCCTGTATTGTATAAAATATTGCTACCAATTATACAACTGCGCAATCGTGCAGTATCGTCGACCAGTCGGCACGTGGCTGCCGGCAGGACCGAAGAGAGGGACATCGCGTGCATTACGACGTCGTCATTATCGGGGGTGGAGCGATCGGGGCGAGCGTCGCCTATTTCCTGAGGCGCCATCCAAGGGCGTGCTCGGTCGCGGTCGTCGAGCGTGACAAGAGCTATCAGCAGGCGTCGACGCCACGCGCCTCCGGAGGCGTCCGTCGGCTGTTTGCGCTGCCGGAAAACATCGCGCTCTCCAATTTCAGCATCCCGTTCTACGAGCGGTTCGAGACCGAGATGGCGGTCGATGGCGAGCCGGCCCGGATCGATTTCAGGAAGAACGGCTATCTCTTCATCGTCGCCGCGGCAGATGTCGGGATGCTCGAGAAGAACCTCCGGGTACAGCAGGACAATGGCGTCAATGCTGTCTGGCTCGACCGGGACGGATTGAAGAGCAAGTTTCCCTCGATGAACGTCGCGGATCTGGCGGCCGCGGTGTATTCGCCCGACGACGGCTGGCTCGATCCCTACAGCGTGTTGCGCGGATTGCGCAGGAAGGCAGCCTCGTCAGGCGCGACATTCATCGACGACGAGGTCGTCGGGCTCGAGGCCGAGCGCGGACGCGTCAGGAACGTGACGCTGAAATCAGGCGCGGTCATCACGACGGATCTCGTCGTGAACGCCGCAGGCGCCTGGGCGAAACAGATCAGCGCGATGGTTGACATGCGGGTGCCGATCGAGCCGATGCGGCGATACGAGCACTATTTCGAATGCGAAGCGGCGATCGAGCCGCTGCCCTATTTGAAGGATACGCAACGATTGGCGTTCCGGCCGGAAGGCAAAGGCTATTCGGGCGGTGTCCCCGATACCAACGAGCCGCGTGGCTTCAACTTCGAGGTTCAGCACGATTACTTCGAGACGGTGGTGTGGCCCGCGCTCGCCCATCGCTTCCCGGCCTTCGAGCGAACCAAAGAGAAGAACGTGATGGCCGGGCTGTACGACCAGAACGAGCTCGACGGCAACGTGATCATCGGCCCGTGGACCGGAGGGATAGAGAATTTCTATATGCTGGCCGGCTTCTCCGGGCACGGCCTGATGCATGCGCCGGGCTGCGGGCGGGCGATGGCCGAGCTGATCCTGGACGGTGGCTACCGGACCATCGATCTCGGCCGCTTTGGATGGCAGCGCGTGGTGGACAACGCGCCCTATCGCGAGACCGGCATCATCTAGCAGATCGATTCTCGCGATCTGCTAGATGTCTACGCGGCCCTGGTGTCCACGAGGCTCCCGATCACTCCGCCGGAGCCGCCACGGCCGGCATATCCGCATGCGGGCTGTAGGCTTCGCTCCCTGCGGACTTGTCGAGCGCGTAGAAGCCGCCCGCCATCACGAGATAGGCGAGCGCCACGCTGGGCGTCACGCCGAGGCCGCCGCCGATACCGACGGCTTCGCCGTGCATGAAGCCGAAATAGGTCATGACGGCGCCGGCGAGCGCGAAGGCCGAAGCCTTCAAGAAATCGCGTTCGATCACGAACACGCCGATCGCGCCCAGGATCAAGCCTGCGAGGATCGAACCGCCGCCCATCACTTCCAGGCCGTGATAGAGCACGCCCTGTTGCGGCAACGCCGCGATGGCTGCGGTCTTGACCTCGCCTACCTTGTCGGCGGCAAGGCCGCCGACGGCCTGGGCTGCGTTCAAGGTCGAGCCCAGCATGGTGTCGATCTGCAGTTTCGCCCAAGCCGCCAGATGCGGCGTCAGCGCCAGCACGATCGCGGGTGCATGCTTGATCGGCGTGGTCTGGAACGCCTGCGCACCAATCAGCATGCCGATATAGAGCAGGATCGGCGAGATCGCGACGACGGGCACCAGCGCCAGCAGCACCGAGATGATGCCGAACCAGGACAGCACCACCACCATGATGCCGGTCGCGGCCGAATAGCCGATCCGGCCGCCCATAGCCTTCCAGCCGGGATGGCCGATATAGACCGCGTTGATGAAGGGATTGCCCATCAGGCAGCCGATCAGGCTGACGATGCCGTCGGCGGTCAACACACGCGTGGTCGGATATTCATCGCCGGCCGCCTCCGCGCTCTCGACGTTGTCCATGGCTTCGACGAGATCGTAGATGCCGAACGGGATCGCCGTGACCAGGATGACACCGAGGAATTCGAAGCCCGAAAAGACCTGGCCAACCGCCGGGATCGGCACCGAGAAGCCGAAGCTCGCAAAGGCGTCACCGACGCCCTTGACGCTGAGGCCACCGAGGCCGAGTCCGAACAGGTTCGAGCCCCACGCGATGATCATCCCGACCGCGATCGCGACGAGGCCTGCCGGAATATTCTTCCAATATTTCACCCCGCCGAACCAGCTCACCAGGATGATGGCGAAGCAGACCAGCCCGATCTGCGGCGTCATGTACATTTCCAGTGCCGGCCGCATCGAGATGAACGTCACCGATACGCCGGCGAGCGTGCCGAGCAGCGCCGCGCGCGGCGTGATCCGTCGGATGAACGGTGCGATGAAGCCGCCGATCATCAGGATGAAGCTCTGGAAGAACACCCAGACCAGGCCGGCGGACCAGCCCTTCATGGGGTCGCCGGTCTTGATCGTGACCGGCAGCATGATCACGAAGGTGACGATGAACATGTGCGGCACGCTGACACCCGACGGCAGCGCGCAGACGTCGCTGCGCCCGGTCTTCTGCGCCAGGCGATAGGCGAGGAAAGCGTAATAGAAGGTCGAGAGACACATCATCAGGCCGAGCGCCGGCAGGATGCGGCCGAACACCAGGCTGTCGGGCATCTTCAGCACGAACCGCAACAGGCCGGTCAGCACCAGCATGTTGACGAGGATGTTGGTACCGAAGCCAAAGAACGCGTTCCAGTCACCCGGCGTCCACAGTACCGGCTTGAATTCGGACTTGCCGGCCGTCCCCGCAATGCTCGTGCTCATGGTGATCCCCTATGCCAAAATTCTCTACGTCTCCATTGCCTTCAATATTGCGGCCGAGTCGCTGACCCAGCCGAAGATGCCGCCCTGGGCCTTGATCATCTTGAGGCCCATCTCATGAAATTCCGGGAAGTAGGACGCGCAACCGTCGCCGATCACGACACAGCGATAGCCGCGGTCGTTGCCCTCGCGCACGGTGGTGTTGACACAGACTTCGGTGGTGACACCGCACACCAGGAGGTTCTCGACGCCGTAGTTCTGCAGGATTTCGCCAAGCTCGGTGGCGTAGAACGCGCCCTTGCCGGGCTTGTCGATCACGATCTCGCTGTCGAGCGGATAAAGCGCGGGGATGATGTCGTGGCCGGCCTCGCCGCGGATCAGGATGCGGCCCATCGGACCGGGATCGCCGATGCGCAAGGACGGCGCCCCGCGCTCGACCTTCGCCGGCGGCGCATCGGAGAGATCGGGCAGATGCCCTTCGCGGGTGTGAACGACGAGCATCCCGGAGGCGCGCGCCGCCGCGAGCACGGATGCGATCGGCTTCACCGCGCGCGCAAGCTGGCTGACATCGTTGCCGAGCGTCTCGCCGAAGCCGCCGGGCTCCATGAAATCGCGTTGCATGTCGATAATGACGAGCGCCGTCTTCATCCAATCGAGCGTGATCGGCTCCGGCTCGGCTGCGATGATGCCGCTTGAGTTCGTCATGACACGCGTCCCCAACGAGAGAACTCTTGAGAGAACTCAAGCAAGGCGCGTGCCATTGTGTACAATACCATAAGGCGCGCGGCCGAAACGGAATCCGATGTAATTTCAGTTTGTTGGATGTTCGAAAGGACGTTGCACGTTCGCTGGGCGACGCTTTCGCGACGTGCAGTTGCTCATTTGCTAAGCGTCGACACGAGGCGAACGATCGCCCTTATTTGAAGAAATGCACCAGCCCGATACTCAGGCCGAGCAGCAGCAGCAGCGAAAGTGTGACCGCCGCCGTCACCCGGCCGCCGACGGTCGACAGCACGCGCACGTCGACGCCGAGCCCGAGCGCCGCCATCGAGACCACGGTGAGAACAGCCGCGATCTTCGTCACCGGCGCGATCGCGATGTCAGGCACGAGCTGAAACGAACGCAGCGCGGCCAGCACCAGGAAGCCGATGATGAACCACGGCACCAGCTTGAACGGGCTGATCGAGACGACCTTCGCATGACCGGCCAGGCGCTTGCGGCGGGCAGCGAACAGCGAGAGGCCGACCACGATCGGGCCCAGCATCAAGACCCGCACCAGCTTCACCAGCGTGCCGATCTGGGTAGAGACGATGCCGGCCGGTACGGTCGCCGCCAGCACCTGCGGCACGGCGTAGACCGTGAGGCCCGCCAGGATGCCGTATTGCGTCGCCGACAGCTTCAGGAGCGGAATCAGCAGCGGCAGGCCCAGCACCATCAGCACGCCGAGAATGGCGGTGAACGAGATCGACGACGCGATGTCGTCGCCGTCGGCCTCGATGACGGGCGCGACCGCCGCGATCGCCGAATTGCCGCAGATCGAATTGCCGCAGGCGATCAGGATCGAGAGTTTTGTCTTCAGCCCGAGCATCCGGCTGAGGCCGAAACTGATCACGAGCATAATCACGACCATCGCCGCGATCGCCCCGATCAGCAGATAGCCCGATGCCAGGATGGCGGCAAAGCTGATGGAGGCGCCGAGCAGCATCACCGCGACCTCGAGCAGTTGCTTGGCGCTGAAAGCAATGCCGGAGCGCCAGCGCTCCGACGGCTGCCAGACAGTGCGCACCGCCATCCCGAGCAGGATCGCGACGACGAGCGCCTCGATATAGGGATGGTCGAAAACGCGTTCCTCGACGGCCTGCACGCCGAGCGAGATGACCGTGACCAACCCGCTGACCAGAATGCCGGGAACGAGCAGGACCACGCGCTTCAGCGCACCTTCCTTTTGTCCCCGATCTTGCGATGACTCCGGCACGAAATCTCCTTTTCGGAGAATATTTTATGCGCCAGACCCCACCTGTTGGCTAATATATTTTCGGACTGCCCTGATAGAGAGAAGTTATGTCCCTCAATTTGCATCTGCTCCGCCTGTTCGCGGCCGTGGCGAAAACGGGGAGTTTCTCCCGCGCCGCCGATATCCTGCACATCAGCCAGCCGGCGATCTCCAAGGGCGTGCGCGATTTCGAGCTGCAGGTCGGCTGCCGCCTGCTCGATCGCACGCCGAAGGGGGTGCGGACGACCCGGGAAGGCGCCGCGCTGACGCGGCATGCGGAGACGCTGTTCGCGGCCGAGCGCGCCGCCGAGGACGAACTGCAAGCGCTGCGCAATCTCGACAGCGGATCGCTGCGCATCGGCGCCAGCACGACGATCGCCACCTACATGATCCCGGAATATCTCGGCATCTTTCACCGCGCCTTTCCCGGCATCGACCTCCACGTGGTCAGCGCCAACACCAGCGACATCGCCGCGCTGATGCTGGCGCATGAGATCGAGATCGCGCTGGTCGAGGGACCGGTGGAGGACGAGAGCCTGGTCAGCGAGGCCTGGCGCACCGACGTCATGGGTCTGATCGCCGCTCCCGATCATCGCTTCGCGACGGCCCAAGGGCCGATCCAAGGGCCGATCCAAGCGCCGATCGACTTTCGCTTGCTGGAGAACGAGATCCTGATCATGCGCGAGCCTGGGTCGGGGACACGCGAGGTGGTCGCGCAGGCGTTGGCCGCCCACCGCATCGAGCCACAGCGGACGCTGGAAATCGGCAGCACCGAGGCGATCAAGCAGGCGGTGGCCGCAGGCGTCGGGGTCGCCATCGTTTCGATGGCGACCATCGACGATCAGGTCAAGCTTGGGAAGCTGAAGGTGATCCCGATCAAGGGCGTGCACATCGAGCGCATGCTGTGGCAACTGAAATCGCCCGGCCGGCTCGAAGTGCCGGCGGCGGTGGCCTTCGACGGGATCGTCAGAGAGACGCACGGCACGCAAGCGGGTCCGCGCAAGCCGGCGGTCAAAGCGCCGCGAACAGACCCTGCGCCCAAGCCACGGCGCGCTCGAAGCTGAATACGCCGGGCTCGAAATAGACGGCACGTGCCAGCACGATGACGGCAACCAGCCCCCAGAACACACTGGTGCCCGCCGTCTTCAGCCATTTCGACGCGCCTTCGCTCGCAGCCGAATTGTCGACCGCTGGAACCGGCTCGCCGAACGGATCGAATGCGGATTGGCTCATCGTCGCTACCATCAGGAATGCTACCAACATGTCGCGACAACGGACCCGGAAGCAAGGGTGGCGGACGCCTTTTTGTGGCAGCGGATTGGAAAGACCTTTTCCGTGACCGAGCTGAAAGAGAGTTTTCTTCTCTGACGCCCGAAATACCCTCAAACCGGAAGCTCACGCCTCAAACCGGCTGCTGCCTGAAATTCTCGATGAAGCGCAACAGCACCCGGGCGCCGGTATCGGCATCAGCCAGTTCGACATGCTCGGCCGGATTGTGGCTGACCCCGCCGCGGCAGCGCACGAAGATCATGCCGATATCGGCGATATCGACCATCGCCATGCCGTCATGCCCTGCCCCGCTCGGCAGCTCGAACACGGCATAGCCTTCGGCCGCGACGGCGCCCGCGATCTGCGATTGCAGCCACGGCGCGCAGGGCACGCTGCGGTTCTCATGGGTAACGTCGATCTGCAGCGCCAGCTCGCGGCGTTTTGCGATCGCCTCGATCCGCCGCACGATATCGGCCACCGCGCGCTTGCGATGCATGTCGCTTGGCGCGCGGATGTCCATCGTGAACGAGACTTTACCGGGGATCACGTTGGTGGCGCCGGGCATCGCACCGATATAGCCGACGGTGCCGACGAGACCGCTCGCGTCGGTCTTGCAGAACTCCTCGATCGCGACGATGCATTCGGCAGCGCCTGACAGCGCATCGCGCCGCAGCGCCATCGGCACCGTGCCGGCATGGCCGGCGACGCCGGTGAGATTGGCGGCAAGCCGGGTTGCGCCCGCGATCGCGGTGACGACGCCGACCGGCAATCCTTTTTCTTCCAGCACCGGCCCCTGCTCGATGTGCAGCTCGACATAGCCGAGCAACTCGCGGCGGGCGCGCGCCGCCTTGCCGATATGATCGGGGTCGAGCCCGAACTGGATCAGCGCCTCGCGCATCGAGACGCCGGCGCGATCGCGGGTGGCGAGCACGCTCTCGTCAAATGTCCCGGCGACCGCACGGCTGCCGAGCAGGGTCGAGGCGAAGCGCACGCCCTCCTCGTCCGCAAAACCCGCGATCTCGACCGCGAACGGCAGCCGCTTGCCGCGCCGGTTCAGATCGGCCACGCAGGCGATGGCGGTGATGACGCCGAGCGGGCCATCCCATTTGCCGGCATCGCGGACGGTGTCGTAATGCGAGCCGAGCATCAAGCACGGCAGGCCCGGCCGTTCGCCTTCGTAGCGGCCGCAGACATTGCCGATGGCATCGAGATGCGCACTCATGCCGGCCTCGCGCATCCAGGACAGGATGAGATCGGCCGCCTTGCCATGCTCGGGGGTGAGGAAAATCCGCGCCAGGTGCTCCGGCGTCTCCGAGATCACGCCGAGCTGGCCGATCCGCGCCACGATCTCATCGCCGAGCGATGACCGTCTGATTCCCGCCGCCGCTTCCATCTCGCTCATGCTCTTCCAGTGCAGGACCGCATCGACCCAAATTCGTTGCCAGCGGCCGGCCTCGATGGCCGCCAAGCTTTCACTTCGTAGCAGCCCCGGTTCGATTCACCAGCCAGCAAATTGCGGGTTTTGCGTCTTGCCCGACAAGGCGACCTGCCTCACCTCGCCGGTTATCGACTGCTTAACGGCATTGCATACAATGCTCATTTAATGCCTAAAACATACGCAAAATATCCTTGCTCGAACTCTAGGCACGTCTACGTCGATTACTATTCTATAATTATTTCATATGCTTACGTCGTTGTGATCAGTAAACATGCTCTGGCACGAAGCTTGCGACATCCCTTCTGAGCGAAAACGAAAGGCGGGCGGACCGCCGGAGGGAGCAGGCAATGGATTTTGGCAGGATTTCACGACGGCATTTATTGCAGGGAAGCGCGGCGCTGGCGCTCGGCAGCACGCTCGGTGTGCGGAGCGCGGCCGCCGCGGAGACCACGGTCGGCTTCATCTATGTCGGGTCGCGCGACGACTACGGCTACAACCAGGCGCACGCGCAGGGCGCGGCCGCCCTGAAGAAGCTGCCCGGCATCAAGGTGGTCGAGGAAGAGAAGGTCGCGGAGACCGACGCGGTCGAGAAGACCATCGAGTCCATGATCAATCTCGACGGCGCCTCGCTGCTGTTCCCGACCTCGTTCGGCTACTACAACCCGCACGTCCTCAAGATGGCAGCCAAGTTTCCGAAGCTGCGCTTCGAGCATTGCGGCGGCCTGTGGACCGACAAGGACCCGAAGAACGCCGGCAGCTATTTCGGCTATATCGACGAAGCCCAATACATCTCCGGCATCATCGCCGGCTATTCGACCAAGAGCGGCAAGCTCGGCTTCGTCGCGGCCAAGCCGATCCCGCAGGTGTTGCGCAATATCAACGCGTTCACGCTCGGCGCCAAGCTCGCCAATCCCAAAGCGACCACGCAGGTGATCTTTACCGGCGACTGGTCGATGCCGGTCAAGGAAGCCGAAGCCACCAACAGCCTGATCGACCAGGGCGTCGATGTGCTCACCTGTCACGTCGACGGCCCGAAGACCATGGTCGAGAACGCGGCGCGCCGCGGCGCCATGGTCTGCGGCTATCACGTCAACCAGTCGCCGCTCGCGCCAAAGGCCTATCTCACCGGCGCCGAATGGAATTGGGAGGCGCTCTATCCGAAGTTCGTCAAGATGATCGCCGCGGGTGAATCGATTCCGAACTTCTATCGCGGCGGTCTCAAGGAAGAGATCGTCAAGGTCTCGCCCTATGGCGAGATGGTCTCAGCCGAGGCGCGCAAGCATGCCGACGACGTCAAGGCCAAGTTCATGGCCGGCAACTACACCATCTTCAAGGGCCCGATCGCCGACAACAAGGGCAAGACCGTGATCGCTGGAGGCACCGACCGAGGCCAGCAGGATCCCGAACTCGAGAAGATGGATTATCTGGTCGACGGCGTGATCGGAGCCACCGCGTGACGACGGATACGGCGGAATCAGTTGAAACGGTCGGCGTTGCGCCGGCCGCCGATCCCGGATTCCTCCAGCGCTACGGCGCGAGTATCGAATACATCCTGATCCCGGGCGCGGCGCTGGTCGGCGCGCTCGCGGTGTTCGGCGCTTTTGTCGCGATCTACGGCAAGAACCCGCTCGATCTCTATTTCTACATGTACTACGGCGCGTTCGGCACCTGGTTCTCCTGGCAGAACACGCTGACCCGTGCGGCGCCGTTGATACTCACCGCGCTGTGCACGGCGTTGCCGGCCCAACTCGGCATGGTCATCATCGGCGGCGAAGGCGCGCTGCTGATCGGCGCGCTGTCGGCGACTGCGGCTGCACTCGCCGTGCAGGGTGCGCCGCCGGTCATTGTGCAGGTCGCGATGGTGATCGGAGGCGTGATCGGCGGCGGCCTCTGGATCGCGCTCTCGGGCGGCTTGCGGCAATATCGCGGCGTCAACGAAACGATCTCGAGCCTGCTGCTGGTCTATATTGCGCTCGCCATCCTCAACCATCTGGTCGAGGGGCCGATGCGCGATCCGGCGAGCCTCAACAAACCGTCGACGCGCGAAATCGGCGCTGCCAACATGATCGGCAGCATTCCCGGCACCGACGTGCATTGGGGCCTGGTGTTCGGCCTGGTCGCGGCGGTCGCAGCCTACATTCTCATTTATCACACCACCTTCGGCTTCGCCGCCCGCGTTGCCGGCGGCAATATCCGTGCAGCGAAGATCGTGGGCTTAAGCGTCGGCCGGCTGATCCTGACCATCTGTTTCCTTGCCGGCGGCTGCGCCGGGCTCGCGGGGATGATCGAGGTCGCGGCCGTGCAGGGCCGCACCAATGCCAACCTTGCGGCCGGCTACGGCTTCACCGGCATCCTGGTCGCGTTTCTGGCGCGGCAGAATCCGCTTGCGATCATTCCGGTGGCGATCCTGCTCGGCGGCATCAGCGCGAGCGGCGGCCTGCTGCAGCGGCGGCTCGGGCTGCCTGACGCCTCGGTCCTGGTGTTGCAGGGCATCATCTTCGTGTTCGTGCTGGCGAGCGACGCGCTCTACGGACGCCTCGGCTTCCTGAAGGGAAAGTCCTGACATGGCAGATGGCTCAATCGGGCTCTGGACCGTTCCGCTCGCCGTGTTCGGCGGCGCCATCCGCGTCTCAACGCCGTTCCTGTTCGTCAGCCTCGGCGAATGCATCACCGAACGGTCCGGCCGCATCAATCTCGGCCTCGAGGGCACGCTTGTGATGGGCGCGATGAGCGCCTACGGCATCTCCTATCTCTCCGGCTCGCCGTGGCTCGGCGTGCTCGCGGCCGGCATCACCGGCGCCCTGCTTGGCGCGCTGCATGCCGGCATCTGCTCGCTGCCGCGGGTCAACGACATCGCGGTCGGTATCGCGCTGATGCTGTTCGGCACCGGGCTCGCCTTCTTCCTCGGCAAGCCCCTGATCGAGCCGACGGCCGCGAGACTGCCAGCGATCGATTTCGGCTGGTGGAGCGACGTTCCGCAGCTCCGCGCGGCGCTGCGCATCAATGTGCTGTTCCTGGTCGGTGTCGCGATTGCGCCACTGCTCACCTGGGCCTTCAGGACCACGCGTTGGGGCCTGTTGATCCGCACCGCCGGTGAAAGCGCGGACGCCGCGCGCGCGATGGGCCATTCGGTGCTGCTGATCCGGCTGCGCGCCACCATGGTCGGCGGCTTCCTTGCCGGTATCGGCGGCTCGTTCCTGTCGCTGTTCTATCCCGGAAGCTGGAACGAAGGCCTCTCGTCGGGCCAGGGCATTACCGCGGTCGCACTGGTGATCTTCGCGCGCTGGGATCCGATGCTCTGCCTGTGGGCCTCGCTCGCCTTCGGCGGCGCCGCCGCGCTCGGACCGGCGCTGCAATCGGTCGGCGTCACCTCCGGCTATCATCTGTTCAACGCCGCGCCCTACATCCTGACGCTGGCGATCATGATCATCACCTGCTCGCCCAAGCGCACGCTGACCGGCGCGCCGGCCGAACTGTCCATCACAAGATAACGCCGCCATTCGTGAGGTCGTCCCATGCCCGAGCGCACCATCAAGTCCGAACCCTACGCCTGGCCCTACAATGGCGACCTTCGCCCCGAGAATACCGCGCTCATCATCATCGACATGCAGACCGATTTTTGCGGCGTCGGTGGTTATGTCGACAAGATGGGCTATGATTTGTCGCTGACCCGCGCGCCGATCGAGCCGATCAAGAAGCTGCTCGCGGTGATGCGCGCGCAGGGCTTCCACATCATCCATACCCGCGAAGGCCATCGGCCTGATTTGACCGACCTGCCCGCCAACAAGCGCTGGCGCTCGCGGCAGATCGGCGCCGGCATCGGCGATCCCGGCCCGTGCGGCCGCATCCTGGTGCGCGGCGAGCCGGGCTGGGACATCATTCCCGACCTGGCCCCGCTGCCCGGCGAGCCCATCATCGACAAGCCCGGCAAGGGTTCGTTCTGCGCTACCGACCTCGAACTGATGCTGCGGCTGCGCGGCATCGAAAACATCGTGCTGACCGGCATCACTACCGACGTCTGCGTCCACACCACGATGCGCGAGGCCAATGACCGCGGCTTCGAATGCGTCTTGATCGAGGATTGCTGCGCGGCGACCGACAGAAGCAACCACGACCACGCGCTGAAGATGATCAAGATGCAGGGCGGCGTGTTCGGTGCGGTCGCGGCATCGGCCGATTTGATCGGAGCACTGTCGTGATCATCGGCGAGCCGCCGCTACCCTCAGGCGCGTTCGGCGTCAATGCCATCGCGATGACGATGCGGTTCGGCGACTTCCTCGCGCTCGACAATGTCGAGCTGAAGGTGCGTCCCGGCTCGTTCCATGCGCTGCTCGGCGAGAATGGTGCCGGCAAGAGCACGCTCGTGAAGTGCATCATGGGCTATTATCACGCCACCGAAGGCGAGATCATCGTCGGTGACCGCCAACAGGCCATTGCCAACCCGAAGGACGCGCACGCGCTCGGCCTCGGCATGGTCTACCAGCATTTTACGCTGGTGCCGGCGATGACGGTCGCCGAGAACCTGGTGCTGGCGCGCGACGACGTGCCGGCCGTGGTCGATTGGGGCAAGGAAAAGAAGGAGCTCGAGGCGTTCCTGGCGCGGATGCCGTTCAAGGTGCCGCTCAGCGCAAAAGTCTCCGACATCTCCGCCGGCGAGCGGCAGAAATGCGAGATCCTCAAGCAGCTCTATCTGAAGCGCCGCTTCCTGATCCTGGACGAACCGACCTCGGTGCTGACGCCCGGCGAGGCCGACGAGGTGCTCGGCATGCTGCGCGCCATGGTGGTCGCGGGCGAATTGACCATCCTGATGATCACCCACAAGTTCCGCGAGGTGATGGCCTTTGCCGATGAGGTGACGATCCTGCGCCGCGGAAAGCTAGCTGGCAGCGGCAAGGTCGCCGATCTCACGCCCGACGAGATGGCGCGCACCATGATCGGTGCCGAGCAACTGACGGTGCAGCCGCCGCGCACCGGCGACGCCGGCTCGCCCCGGCTCGAACTCGACAAGCTCACCGCGCTCGACGATGCCGGCGCGATCGCCGTGCACGGCGTGTCGCTGACGGTGAAGAGCGGCGAGATCGTTGGCATCGCCGGCGTCTCCGGCAATGGCCAGCGGCAACTGGTCGAGGTGCTGGCGGGCCAGCGCGAGGCCGAAAGCGGCGTGATCCGCGTCCAGGGCGATATCTATTCGGCGCGCCGCGAGGAGATGCGCCGCCACAAGATGTCGCTGTTGCCGGAAGAGCCGCTGAAGAATGCCTGTGTCGGCGGCATGAGCGTCGCCGACAACATCGCTTTCAGAGAATTCGACCGCGCGCCGTTTGCGAGCGGCGGCTGGTGGCTGAACCGCGCGGCATTCCGCAAGGATGCGGAGCGCAAAATCGGCCTCTACAAGATCAAGACCCGCACGCCGGATACCCCGATCGCCGCGCTGTCAGGCGGCAATGTGCAACGCGCGGTGCTGGCGCGCGAACTCTCAGGCGACGTCGAGGTGCTGATCGCCGCCAATCCCTGCTTCGGGCTCGACTTCGCCGCGGTGGCGCAAATCCATGCCGAGATCATGGCCGCACGCAACCGCGGCGCGGCGGTGCTGCTGGTCAGCGAGGATCTCGATGAACTGCTGGAATTGTCGGATCGCCTGGTCGTGATGTTCCACGGCGAGTTGGTCCACGAGGCCCGCGCCAGCGAGGCCGACCTTACCGAGATCGGCCGGCATATGGCGGGGCACTGACGCGTATGCTCCCTCGCCCCGCTCTTGCGGGGAGAGGGTTGGGGTGAGGGGCTGCCTCCGCATATTCACTGATAGGGACACTCGCTGAGACTCCCCCTCACCCGGAACGCATCTGACGATGCGTTCCGACCTCTCCCCGCAGGCGGGGCGAGGTGAAGAGATGCGCCTATCCAATATCGAAGGCGTCCGCGGCGAGATGCTTCAGATTGGCGTGCCAATGCTCGGCGATCGCGAGCCGCGTCGGAACCCAAACGCGTTCGTGCTTCTGGATGTAGTCAAGGAACCGCATCAGCGCCGCGGCGCGGCCGGGGCGGCCGACCACCCGGCAATGCAGCCCGATCGACATCATCTTCGGCGACGTCGCGCCCTCGGCGTAGAGAACATCAAAACTGTCCTTCAGGTAGGTGAAGAACTCGTCGCCGCCGCCAAAGCCCTGCGGGTTGACGAAGCGCATGTCGTTGGCATCGAGCGTGTAGGGGATGACGAGATGCGGCTCGGTCCCATCGGCCTTGATCCAGTACGGCAGATCGTCGGCATAGGAATCGCAGAGATAGCGCAGGCCGCCCGCCTCCATCAGCAGCCGCAGCGTGTTGATCGAGGAGCGGCCGGTGTACCAGCCGAGCGGCCGCGCGCCGGTTGCTTCGGTGTGGACGTCGATCGCCTTGGCGATCTCGTCGCGCTCCTCGACCTCCGACATCTCCTTGTGCTCGACCCAGCGCAGGCTGTGGCTTGCGATATCCCAGCCCGCCTCCTGCATTACTGCGACGACGTCCGGATTGCGTTTTAGCGCCATCGCGACGCCGAACACGGTGGCGGGCATCTTCCGCTCGGTGAACATCCGCCACAGCCGCCAGAAGCCGGCGCGCGAGCCATATTCGAACATCGACTCAATGTTGGGATGGCGCTGGCCGACCCAGGGCTGAGCGCCTAGCACATCGGACAGGAACGCTTCCGAGGCGCGATCGCCATGCAGGATGTTGTTCTCGCCACCCTCCTCGAAATTGACCACGAACTGCACGGCGACCCGCGCATCATCGGGCCATTTCGGATCGGGTGGATTGCGGCCGTAGCCGCGGAGATCGCGCGGGTAGCTGTCCTCGCTCACATCAGACTTCCTCGAAGCGGATTTTTTGCGCGCCCTTCCACAACACGGTCTTGCCGAACGCCGTCAGGTTCTCGAGCCCGGAGGTCAGGGTGATAAAATGGTTGCCGGCGAGCTGGCCCATCTTGCTGGCAAAATGCACGCCGCCATAGGCGAGCAGGATCTCGGTCTCGCTGATGCCGCCGGGATAGAGGATGATCTGGCCCGGCGCCGGATAGCTGGTGTGGTTCTCGTAGGAGACACCGAAATCGAGATCGCCAAGCGGCATCCAGACGCCCTCGCCGCTCCAGCGCACATGGATCGCCTGGCTCTCGAACGGCATCGCCTTGCGGAAAGCGGCGACCGTCTTCGGTGCCAGCTGCTCCTCGAAGCGGGCATCAAAGGTGAACTCGCCGGCGCGGACAATCAGTTTGCTCATCGATCTCTCGTGGTAGGCTTTGGGGGAATGATGCTCCCACCATTGCCGCCGGCCCGCGCCGGACGCAAGACCATTTCCGGTCGCCGAACCCGGTTTTTCGCCGCAACGCCCGCCTGCTGGTCAACAATCCCTACATGACCGGCCAGACCATCGCGATGAGCGGCGGCATGGTGTTCAACTGACGCGGATGCGGTAGCTTAGCGACAGGCGCGCGCCCGGGGCGATGTGCAACAGGCCGGGCTTGTCGACGAATTCGCCATCGAACCCGGCGGGGCTGGCAAAACCGTGCCAGGGCTCGATGCAAAGAAACGGCGCACCACCGGGCTTCGACCAGACGCCGAGCTCGCGAAAGCCGTTCCAGGACACCTCGACCGCCGGGCCTTGCACAGCCGCGAAACGGACCGACCTGCTTGCGACCTGATCGAGGATCATGGCGTCGTCATCGAACAGCCGTTCGGACAGCGCGAGCGTTTTGCCCTCGATGGGACTTGGTTCCGCGTGCGGACGCATCAGCCCGTCCTTCAACCGCCGGATCGGTGCGGGCTCGCCGCTTGCGAAGGTCAGCGCATAAGCATCCTTCGGCAATTCCGGCAGCAGCGGCCAGTTGAAGGCGGGATGACCACCGAGCGAGGCCGGCAGCGTGTCGCTGCCGGTATTGACGATGTCAAAGGCGACGTCGAGATCGGCACCGTCGACCGCGTACGTGACCTCGAGCCGGAACGCGAAGGGATAGCGCGCATGGGTCTCGGCGTCGTCGGTCAGCGCGAGCTTGCAGGATCGCGGCCCCTGCTCCAGCCATTCAAACCGCCGGTCCCGCGCGAACCCGTGCTGCGTCATCGGATAGGTCTTGCCGGCGTGGCGCAGCGTGTCGTTCTTCAGTTTGCCGACGATCGGGAACAGCAGGGGTGCATGGCGCGGCCATTGCGGGCCGGCCTGCCACAGCAGTTCCGTGCCGCCCGCATTCTTCAGCGAACTCAGTTCAGCGCCCTGCGCCAGAATGGTCGCGGCGATCTTGTCGCCGCGCAGCATGTGACTGTCGCTCATCTCTTGCCTCGCCGGAATGCGATCTCCAGGCAAGGAGATGTTTGATCGCGGCGACGGCGTCAACCCTGTCGACGCACGCCACGATCAATTTCGTTCGCGGCGCAGGCCGTCCGCCCAGGCCTATCCGGCGATCTTGGAAAAATCGGGCTGACGGCGCTCGGCAAAGGCGGCGAAGGCCTCGCGCGCTTCCGCGCTCATCAGCCGCTCCTGGAAGATCTCGCCCTCGCGCGCCATCTGCGCGCTGATCCTGGCGGTATCGCGCATCAGCGCCTTGGTGTGCTGGAGCGAGCCGAACGGCCGCTTGGCCAGCGCTTCGGCCGCGGACTTCGCTTTGGCGCGAAGATCGTCGAGCGGCACGACCGCATTCGCAAGGCCGATCGTGACGGCAGTCTCCGCCTCAACCGGCTCGCCGAGCGCGAACATTGCGTAGGCGCGCGCGTAGCCGACGCGTTGCGGCAGCAGATAGGTCGAGGCGGCCTCGGGAACCAGCGCAAGATTGACGAACGGCGTGATCAGCCGGGCATTCGGCGCGAGGTAGACGAGGTCGCAATGCAGCAGCATGGTGGTGCCGATACCGACCGCATTGCCCTGCACGGCGGCAACCAGCGGCCGCGTCGCGGCAGTAAGCCTTGCGAGAAACCGCGTCACGTGGCGCTCGCCCCGCGCGCCTTGCGAGACCGCCGCGAAATCGGCGAGATCGTTGCCCGCGGTAAAACTGTCGCCATCGCCCTGGAACAACACGGCGCGGATCGCAGCATCACTTTCCGCGCGTTCCAGCGCATCGGCCATCGCGCCATACATCGCGTTGGTGATCGCATTCTTCTTGTCCGGACGCGCCATGGTGACCGTGAGGACCCCACCTTCCAGCGCTACGTCGACCAATTCACCCATATCGTCACTCCTGTTGTTAGTTGTTGAGCATGATCTTTTCGGAAAACCGCTTCACACTTTTCCGGATCATGCTCTAGCCGTCTTTGTCTTTCGGAAACTTCTCCTGCAGGCTCGACAGCCAGCGGGACACCACATCGATCTCGGCCTCCGAAAATCCGTCCATCAGCCGGCTGTTGATTACCTTCGTCCGCGTCGCGGCGCGCTTGCCGAGCCCCTCGCCCACGGCAGTGAGATAAAGCCGCTGGCTGCGCCCATCGGCATCGTCGCGCCTGCGCTTGGCGAGGCCCGCACGTTCCATTCGGTCCGCAAGACCGGTCATCGCCGACGGCACGATGTCGAGCGCCTGCGAGACGTCGCCGATCAGCGCACCGTCATTGCGCCCGAGATAGAACAACACGCCTGCCTGGGCCGACGTCAGGTCGTGCGCGACCGTCTCCTGCTCGATCGCGCGCTGCAGCCGTCGATATCCCACGGTCAAAAGAAAGATCAGCCGGTGCTCTGCTCTCATGGCCGCCTCGGTATATATTTCGCATGCGAAATATCAAGCGGATTCTTGTGAGATTGCCCGGGTCACAACGAGACGCATTCCGCCGAAATGGCGGCATGCGTTCCCGCAACGCCGGTCTGCCCCCCAGATCACCCGCCCCGGTTGCACATGGCGCGACATTTTTGTCGCTCTGCAGCATCGTCGCACCGGTCCCCTTCCAGAAAACCCTTGCCCGAGATCAATCAAACCGGAAAGCTTTGCCCCCAAGGATGCCGCCGGTGGCGTTGCGGCTCCGACGGGGTCGCGAGAGAGTCATGACGTTATCGGCAAGTCCGGCCCAGGAGCGTGCTGTCCGCCCGAAACGGCCACGCCATCTCAGCCAAGCCATGCGTTGCGAGACCGCATTTCGCCTGATCCTGTCGGAATGCCTCGAAGACGTCGCGACCAACCATGAGGCGGTCTGTGCCGGCGATCCCACGGCGCTCCACCGCACCCGCATCGCGCTGACACGGTTGAAGGCCGCGATCGCCTTCTACGGACGAATGGTGGCGGACACCGAATGGACACGACTGAAATCCGAGCTGAAATGGCTGAGCACTTATCTCGGTGCGACACGCGACCTCGACGTCGCGATTGAGAACAGCAAGGGACAACCCGAGGAGCGCGCATTCAGGGATGCGCGAGCCGGCGCCTTCGACCGTCTCAGGGAGGCGCTGAACAGTGAACGTTACTGGCAATGGTTCGACGCGATGTGGGACTGGGTCGGCAGCGGTCCGTGGACGGCGAAGCAGGATCGCCGGGCCGCGCAACGGCGGGCCGTGCCGGTATCGGTGTTTCATGCCCGACGGCTGGCGCGATGGCACGAGAAGCTGACGCGCAAGAGCCGCGGCCTGCAGGGCATGGGCAAGACCAAGCGACATAATGTGCGCCTCGCCAGCAAGCGCCTGCGCTACGCCATCGAATTCTCCGATGGCGGATTGCCTGCGGAGGACTATACTGTGTGGCGGGACATCCTCAAGCATCTGCGCAAGGGGCAGCAGATTCTCGGCGAACTGAACGACGCGGAGGTGCGCCGCGAGTTCGCCGACGGCGCTGATGATCAGCAACAGATGACCGTGAAGCGCCAAGCCAAGCACGAGAAGATACGCGATCGGAAACGCAAGAGCCAGTTGCTGCGCCGGGCCGCTGCCGTCTACCGAAAGATTACCGGATGAATTCACTCGACCGTTCGGCGCGGCTGGTCCTCCAGTCTGCATCGGCGATCCCGGCCTGTTTCTCGCTCCTGGCAACTCTGCCAGCTTCTTTCCGAAATTCCTCCTGCGCGGTTATCCCTATGCCTGATGGTTCCTCCACGGCGCATCTCTATCGCCCCAAGCTCGTCACCACGCTGACCGAAGGCTACGGTCTCGCCGCGTTCCGCCACGACGTGATGGCAGGACTGACGGTGGCGGTGGTAGCGCTGCCATTGTCGATGGCGATCGCGGTCGCCTCCGGCGTGACGCCCGAGCGCGGACTGTTCACGGCCATCGTCGGTGGTTTCCTCGTCTCGGCGCTCGGCGGCAGCCGGTTTCAGGTCGGCGGCCCGGCCGGCGCCTTCATCGTCCTGGTAGCAGCGACGGTTGCGCAGTTCGGGGTTGAAGGGCTCCTGCTCACCGTATTCGTGTCCGGCCTGATGCTGACGGTGATCGGCGCGTCGGGGCTTGGATCGCTGATCCGCTACATCCCGCATCCGGTCACCGTCGGCTTTATCAGCGGCATCGCCGTCACCATCCTGGCGAGCCAATTGCACGATCTCGGCGGGTTGACGCTGGCCGGCGCCGAGCCCGGACCGTTTCTGCCAAAGCTCGCGGCCCTCGCCCATGCACTTCCGACCCTGAACTGGTCGGCGCTCGCGGTCGGCGCCGGTTCGGTAGCGGTGATCTTCGCACTGCGCGCCTGGCGGCCGGCATGGCCGGCGATGCTGATCGCGATCGTGCTGGCCTCGGTCGCAACGTTGCTGCTGCATTTACCGATTGAAACCATCGGCAGCCATTTCGGCGAGATTCCGCCCGGCCTGCCGGCGCCACATCTGCCGGCGTTCTCTTCGAGCCTGTTGCTGCAGATCCTTCCGACCGCACTCTCCTTCACGCTGCTCGGTGGTGTCGAAAGCCTGCTCTCGGCGAAGGTCGCCGACGGCATGACCGGGCGCAAGCATCGCTCCAACATGGAGCTGGTGGCGCAAGGGATTGCCAACATCGCATCTGCCCTGTTCGGCGGGATCAGCGTCACCGGCACGATCGCGCGCACCGCAACCAACATCCGCGCCGGCGCGCGTAGCCCGCTCGCCGGCATGATGCATTCGGTCTTTTTGCTGTTGTTCATCATCCTGGCCGCGCCGCTCGCGAGCTACATCCCGCTCTCCGCGCTCGCCGGCGTCCTGGTCGTGGTGTGCTGGTACATGGCGGAAAAGGAGGAATTCCTGCACCTGATCGTCGACTGGCGCAGTGCGGTGGTGCTGATCCCGACCTTTGCCCTGACCGTGTTCAAGGACCTGACGTTCGGCATCGTCACGGGGTGCCTGCTCGCCGCGCTGTTCGCGGGCATCGACCGCTGGCGGCAGGCAGGCAAGAGCTAACTACTGTCACTTCGTGTCCCGCCGTCGCTCTGAGCGATGGAGCTGGAGTTCGGGATGTTGCGAAGACCCGCGCGCGATCATGGCTGCACCGATCCGCTCCGACGCTTCGCGTGCGTCGTTGCCTTGATCTTGGTTGGCTTCGTTGGCACGACAGCGCGCGCGGCGGAGCTGTCTCTCGACGTGTCGAACATGCCGCGCATTGCGGCCGTCGACCCGCGGTTCCAGTCCTACAACATCGAAATGGTCGAGGTGACCGGTGGCCGGTTCTGGAGACCCTATGGCGCAACTGGCACGCAGGTCGATGCGAAAGCCGACCGGTTCGCAGAGCGCTCCCCGATCGATCTCCGCGATGCCAGGCTGCGCAAGCTCGCCGCGGCCTTGTCTCCCGCCTATCTCCGTATCAGCGGGACCTGGGCCAACAGCACTTTCTTTGCGGATTCCGACACACCGCCGTCGGCACCACCGGCGGGCTTCAAGGGCGTCCTGACACGGCCGCAATGGCAGGACGTGGTCGATTTCTCGGGCGGGGCCGATGCACCGATCGTCACGTCATTCGCGATCAGTGCCGGGACCCGCGACGCGAATGGCCATTGGACACCGGAGCAGGCGCAGCGCCTTCTCGCCTTTACCCGTTCCATCGGCGGGCATATCGCCGCCGCCGAGTTCATGAACGAACCGGACCTCCCCGCCATCGGCGGCGCGCCCGAGGGATATGACGTTGCCGCCTACGGCCGGGACTTCGCCGCTTTCCGCAACTTCATGAAACAGGCGGCGCCTGATGTGATGGTGCTTGGCCCGGGCACCGTCGGCACCGGCGACGATGCAGCGGCCCTGTTTGCCGCCACCGCGCCAGGCATCGAAGCGGTCTCCTATCATCACTATGGCGCGCTCTCGGCACGATGCGGCAGTGATCGTACGCCGGAGGCCGCACTGTCGGACGACTGGCTGGCGCGAACCGACGACACCTTGACCTTCCATCGCGCGCTGCGGGATCGCTTCGCGCCGGGCCGGCCGATCTGGCTGACCGAGACCGCAGAGACCGCGTGTGGCGGCAATCGCTGGGCCGCGACCTTCATCGATACGTTCCGCTACCTCGATCAGCTCGGACGGCTGGCCAAGGCAGGCGTTCAGGTGGTGATGCACAACACTCTCGCCGCAAGCGATTACGGCCTGCTCGACGAGCGGAGCCACCTGCCGCGGCCGAACTATTGGGGCGCGCTGCTTTGGCGACGGCTGATGGGAACGACCGTGCTGGATGCGGGGATTGCGCCACGACCCGGTCTCCACATCTACGCGCATTGCGCGCGCGATAGTCCGGGCGGCGTCGCCCTGCTCATCATCAACAATGATCGGGAACAGCCGCACGACCTGGCACTACCGGCCGCATCGCAACGCTACACCTTGGCGAGTGAAAATCTTGCCGATGGCTCGGTCCAGCTCAACCGAACGACACTGGCGCTGGGGCCTGCGGATCAGCTCCCGGCTCTCACCGGCGAAGCGACCGCGGCAGGGACGATCATGGTCGCACCGGCAACGATCAGCTTCCTGACCGTCGCAACAGCCGGGAACGCTAACTGTCGTTAGCGATCGGAGTCCTATGCGGCGTCGCGGCCAGCCTCCGACGTGTCAGTTGGCCGCGCCACCAGATGACCGAGCATGATCGCCGTCATCAGCCGCTCCATCTCCAACCAGGCGGTGACATGCGACATCGTCGGGCGCGCGCCGCGCGCCAACTGGTTGGCATCGTCGATCGCCGTCAATCCGCGTGGATAGAACTCGCGGAAGATTACCCTTTCAGCCAATCCGTCGACCACGCGGAAATTCAGCGTCTTCGACAGTTCACCGAGGGCTTCCCCGACCAGACGCTTGTTGCGCGAGCCGAGCGTGGACAGCCGGTTGCGCAGCACCACCCAGTCGAGCGCCGGCTGGTCGTGGGCGCTGCGCGTGCGCCGCGCCTCCTCCACCATCTTCGCGTAATGGCTGATGCCGGTCACCTTGAAGGACTCGGCATCGACCGTGCCGAGCACATCGAAATCGAGGAAACTGTCGTTCAACGGCGTGATCAGCGTATTCGCCAGCGAGTGCGCGAACGTGTTCAGGTAAGTGTCGTGGCCGGGACTGTCGATGACGACGAAATCATGCGAACGGCTGAGCCGCTCGACGATCTCGGCCAGCGCGCTGCGCCCGAGCGTCTCGACCTCGCTGGTCCTGCCGCTCACCGTCTCGAAGCACATATGTGTCGGGACACCGAGTTCCAGCGAGGCTTCGTGCGCCCAATCCCGCCGGTTGTCGACGTAATGGGTGAGCGTCTTCTGCTTGTTATCGAGATCGATGGTGGCGACGCGCTGACCGGCCTTGATCAGCGCGATGGCGACATGCATGGCAATCGTCGACTTGCCTGATCCGCCCTTGTTGTTTCCTACGACAATTACACGTGCACTTGTCATGCGCTTCCCTACCGGACGCTTGAGCCAAAGCAGCTTGAATTGAATTCGGTAAGTGCGAATCTCCGTGATTCGACGGATATCGACAAGAGTCGTCGTGACTCTGTCATGATATATCTCTGAAGGCTGCGACATCATTGTCACAGCTCGCCCTGTCGTTGTGCGCGGTAGCGTGACTAGACCCCCGTTCGGAACGGGAGTCTAGATTCTTGTTTTGACCCGTTTTCTTCACGCGAACCGATATCCATCCCGGATCAAGTCCGGGACAGGCTTTCGCTCGAAAACGCTCTAGCGCCCCTGGAACACGGCGGCGCGGCGTTCCACGAACGACTTGATGCCCTCGGCTGCATCGGCGGTGTTGAGCACGCGTTCGCGGATCTGCGGGATGACCGCAATCGCCGCCTGCTCGCCGGCCTCGATGAACTTGCGGCCCGCCTCCTTGGTGACCTGGATGCCGAGCGGCGCGTTGCGCGCGATGATTTCAGCCAGCGCCATCGCGCGCTCGACCTGCTTTCCCGCCGGCACGATCTCCTGCACCAGGCCGATCCGATGCGCCTCAGCCGCCGAGAATTCGTCGCACAACAGCAGATGATACATCGCGTCGCCCCAGCCGGCCCGGCTGATGTAGCGGAAATGCGCACCCGCGAGCGGCGCAATGCCGCGTTTCGCCTCCATCTGGCAGAAGCGGCAGTCGTCCGCGGCGACGACGATGTCGCCGGCCAGCATCATCTCGATGCCGACCGTGAACACGATGCCCTGCACCGCGGTGACGATCGGCTTCCGGCACCGCTTCGCAAGTCCGAACGGATCGACATTGCCGTCCGGCAGCGGCTTGCGCGTCGCGGTCGAGCCGAAGAATTTCGGCATGTCGAGACCGGCGGTGAAATTGTCGCCGGCGGCGCAGAGCACGCCGACCCAGAGGCCATCATCGTTGTCGAGCAGCGTCAGCGCGTCGGACAGTTCCGCCATCATCTCCGGACTGAAGGCGTTCTTCTTGGCGGGATTGTCGATGACGATCTTCAGGATGTGGTCATGCCGTTCGTGACGGACCCGCCCCTCGCTTGCGCTGCCGGACATCGGTTCCTCCCATTTTTGTGACTGGTCACATTCTGGATGATGCTTGTCATCCTGATAGATGATGATCATAATCCTGAAGCAGAGTCAATTTCGGAAGGTCACGCGAGATGGGTCATTCCCAGGCCGACAAGGCCAGGAGCCGCGAACGCATTCTGAACGAGGCCGCGACGGAGATCCGCGACAAGGGCCTCGATGCGCTCAGCATCGGCAGCCTGATGCAGCGGGTGAACCTCACCCATGGCGGCTTCTATGGGCACTTTGCCTCGCGTTCGGACCTGATCGCGGAAGCGCTCGAGCAGGCACTGGCCGCCGGCGAAGCCGCCGCGCACGCCTCGCGCGATCCGGACAAGCCGGTCAGCGTGAATGCGATGGCCCGAAGCTATCTCAGCCGCACGCATCGCGACTCCCGCAAGACTGGCTGCGCGATATCAGCGCTGATCTCGGATGTCGGCCGCGCCGACGAGCAGCATCGAGCGGTGATGGAACCACATATCGAGGCATTCATCGCCAAGGTCGCGCGCGTGCTCGGCGATCAGGACGACGAACAGGCGATCATGGCGGTCAGCGCGATGATCGGTGCGCTCGCGATCTCGCGGGTCATCACCGACCAGAAGCGCTCCGATGCCGTGCTGCGTGCGGTCCGCGACGGCATCATCGCGATGGCATCGGATGAATGATTTTGCCCGCGACGCGGGCCAAGCCGATGGAGTGAACAATGAACGATCGATCTGGTCTTGAGCCAAGCGCCGTGCAGGGAAGCGTGTTGATCGCCGGCGTCGGTGCGTCGCATGGTCTCGGCGCCGCGATTGCGCGCCGCTTTGCCGCGGGCGGCTATCCCGTCGCGATTGCCGGCCGCAACGCCGAGAAGCTCGCAGCCACCGCGGCCGAACTCGCCGCTGATGGTGCGAAGGTCGCCCACATCGTCGGTGACGCCTCCACGGCTGCGGACACGGCCCGCTTCGTCGAAGCTGCCGAGAGGCTCGCGCCGCTGGCGATGGCCGTGCACAATGCGGGATCCAATCGGCCAGCCCCGTTCCTGAAGGTCAGCGAACAGCGCTTCGAGGAACATTGGCGCGAGCATGCGCTTGGCGGTTTCCATCTGGCGCAAGCCACAATCCCGGCGCTGCTGAAGCGTGGCGGCGGCACGCTGGTGTTCACCGGCGCCAGCGGCTCGCTGCGCGGCAAGGCCAATTACGCGCCGTTCGCCTCCGCCAAGGCCGCGTTGCGGGCGCTGGCACAGAGCGTGGCGCGCGAATTCGGACCGCAGGGCATTCACGTCGGCCATGTCGTGGTCGATGGCGGCATCGAGGGTGATCGCTTGCTCAGTCTGCGTCCGCAATTGAAGGACGACCGCGGCCCGGATGGGCTGCTCAATATCACCGCCATCGCGGATGCCTATTGGGTGCTGCATCACCAGCATCGCAGCGCCTGGACGCTGGAGCTGGATCTGCGGCCGTGGGCGGAACAGTTCTGACGTCGCTTGCGAAATGGGTTGCGATCTCCTGAGAACTTGTCAGGCTGTGCGGCGCATTCCTTGAACAGCGCCCACAGCCCGGGAGAAGTCCGTGTCGCAGCCTGTGCCGATCCTGCATCATTTCGATGAGTCGCCCTTCTCCGAGAAGATCCGCATCATCTTCGGGTTCAAGAAGCTCGCCTGGAACTCGGTGCGGATCTCACGCATCATGCCGCGGCCGGACCTGATGCCGATGACCGGCGGCTATCGGCGCACGCCGTCGATGCAGATCGGTGCCGACATCTATTGCGACACCCAGATCATCATCCGCGAGCTGGAACGGCGATATCCGACGCCGACGCTGTTTCCCGGCGGCAATGCCGGCGTGCCGGCTGCGCTAGGCATGTGGACCGACCGCCCGTTCTTCCAGAGCACGGTCAATCTTGTGTTCGGCTTCATCGGCGACAAGGTGCCGCGGGAGTTCATCGAGGACCGCGAGAAACTCCGCGGCGGAAAGTTCGACATCGCCGCCATGACCGCGGCCTTGCCGCAGATGCGCGACCAGTTCCGCGCCCATGTCGACTGGATCGAGGCGCAACTCGGTGACAGCCGGCCATGGCTGCTCGGCGAGTTCAGCCTCGCCGACGTCAGCGCCTACATGAACGTGTGGTATGCGCGACAGAGTCTCGCCACCATCGACGAGATCATCAGGCATTTTCCGCACGTCTCGACGTGGGAAGCGCGCGTTCGCACCATCGGGCATGGCACGCGCACCGAGATGTCGTCGGTCGACGCGCTCGAGATCGCAGCACGATCGACGCCAGACTCACCCAGCTTCGGTGACCCCGCGGATCCGAATGGCCGCAAGCCCGGCGATCGGGTCGGCGTGTTGCCCGATGACTACGGCAAGGTCCCGGTCCACGGCGAAATCGTCTCGCTGTCGGCACAGCACATCGCGATCCGCCGGACCGACGCGCGCGCCGGCGAGGTCGTGGTGCACTTCCCGCGCGCCGGCTTTTTGGTCGTTCCGGACTGACGGCGGGGCCCTCTCGCCGCCCATCCAGGAAGTCTGTGCGGAAACCCAGCGTTTCGCGGCGCAGCCTTGTCCGGCCACGAACGGCCATTATCTCGCTGACATCCCAACCGAAGCCTCAGCCGCGCGGGCTTGCGGACGTCGTGCCGCAGGCCGACTTCGCGATTCGCGCAGACTGGAGGCGCATGGCGCAGATTGTGCCACACCGACAACTGGATTGACCGATGACCACCGCTCTCGAATTTGGGCTCGATACGTTCGGCGACGTCACCAGGGACGCCGCTGGCGCGCCGCTGCCGCATGCGCAGGTGATCCGCAACGTGGTCGACGAGGCCGTGCTGGCCGACGAGCTCGGAATCGATTTCATCGGGCTCGGCGAGCACCACCGGGCCGACTTCGCGATCTCCGCTCCCGAAGTCGCGCTGGCGGCAATCGCGGCGCGGACCCGGAACATCCGCCTCGGCTCGGCGGTCACCGTGCTGAGTTCGGACGATCCGATCCGGGTGTTCCAACGCTTTGCCACGGTCGACGCCATCTCGAACGGCCGCGCCGAGGTGATCCTCGGCCGCGGCTCCTTCACCGAGTCGTTCCCGTTGTTCGGATTTGATTTGCGCCAGTACAGCGAGCTGTTCGAGGAGAAGCTCGACCTGTTCACCGAGCTCCTGAAGCAGCAGCCCGTCACCTGGCAGGGCAAGCTGCGCCCGCCGCTCGACAACCAGTCGGTCTATCCGCCGGTCGAGCACGGCAGGCTGAAGACCTGGATCGGCGTCGGTGGCAGCCCCGAATCGGTGGTGCGCGCGGCGCATTATGATCTTCCGCTGATGCTCGCCATCATCGGCGGCGATCCGAAGCGCTTTGCGCCTTATGTCGACCTGCACCAGCGCGCCTATCAGCAGATCGGCCGCGCGCCGCAGCCGATCGGCGTGCATTCGCCGGGCTATGTCGCCGAAACCGATCTCCAGGCGCGTGAGGAGCTGTGGCCCGACTACAAGGTGATGCGTGATCGCATCGGCAAGGAGCGCGGCTGGCCGCCGATGGGACGCGACGAGTTCGTGCAGGAGGCCGATCACGGCTCGCTCTATGTCGGCTCGCCGGAGACCGTCGCGCGCAAGATCGCCGCGACCGTGAAGGCACTCGGGCTGGCGCGCTTCCAGCTGAAGTACTCGGCAGGTCCCCTGCCGCATGAGAAGCTGATGACGAGCATCGAGCTGTATGGCCGCAAGGTGGTGCCGATGGTCCGTGAGCTGCTCGCGTCGGATTAGAGCGTTTTCGAGCGAAGTGGGTACCGGTTCGCGCTGGGAAAACGCGTCAAAACAAAAGTCTAGAGCCCTGTTCCGATTCCATCGGAACGGGGCTCTAGTGGATCGCCGCATACATGATCTTCTCCTCGGTCGCTTCGAGCGCGGAGAACTCCTCCACCACCTTGCCCTGGCGCGAGACCAGGATGCGGTCCGACAGGGCGAGAATCTCCGGCAGGTAGGATGATATGACCACAACCGCCTTGCCCTCATCGGCAAGGCGGTTGATCAATTCATGGATCTCGACAATCGCGCCGACGTCGACGCCGCGGGTCGGCTCATCGAAGATGATCAGCTCCGGCTCCTGGACCAGCGATTTGGCAATCACGACCTTCTGCTGGTTGCCGCCGGAGAGCTCGACCACTTTCACCTCGTCGCCGATCGCGCGCACCTTGAGGCGCTCGATCCAGGTCTTGCCGACCGCATTGGCTTCGCGTGGTGACAACAGCATCCGCCCTCCCGGGAATTTGGCCAGCAGGCCGAGATAGATGTTCCGCGCAATCGAGGCGGTCTCGAAGAAACCCTCGACCTTTCGGTCCTCGGTGACGTAAGCGATGCCGGCCTTGACCGCAGGCGCCGGGACCCGATACCGCACCGGCTTGTCGTGCAGCAGGATTTCGCCGCCGTGAAAGAAATCCCGCTTCAACACGCCGGAGACGATCTTGAACGTTTCGGTGCGGCCGGCGCCGACGAGGCCGAACACGCCGGTGATCTGTCCGGCAAATACCGACAGCGAATTGTTCTTCACCATCGGCGCCATCTTCAGGTTCTGCACCGTCAGAACCCGCGCACCGGCCGGGCGCAGGCGGTCCTTGCGCGCGCCGTAAAGCGTGTTGGAGAGATCGCGTCCGACCATCGCCTGGACGATCGCCGCGCGGTCGAATTTCGCCGCGTCATCGGTGACGACATGCTTGCCGTCGCGCAGCACCGTGATCCGGTCCGCGAGCAGCAGCGCCTCCTCGAGCGCATGCGAGATGAAGATGATCGAGACGCCGCGCTTCTTCAGGTCGCGAACCAGGTCGAAGAAGTATTTCTTCTCCTCCGGCGTGAGTGACGCCGTCGGTTCGTCGAAGATGATCACCTTGGCGCGGTGCAGAACCGCGCGCGCGATTTCCACCATCTGCTTCTTGGCCGCGCCGAGCGCGCCGACGGTCGCCGTCGGCGTCACGTCGAAATTGAGCGACTGCAGGAACTGCTGCGCGGAGATGTAGATGCCGCGCAGGCGGTTGTAGAATTTCTCCTGCCCGAGGAACAGGTTCTGCGCCACGGTCATGGTGGGCACCAGGCTGTTCTCCTGGAACACCATGGCGATGCCGAGATTGCGCGCTTCCAGCGGCGTCTTCAGCGTGACTTCGGCGCCGTCGACCGTCATCTTTCCCGACGTCAGCGTCACGACACCGGCCATGATCTTGGTCAGCGTCGACTTGCCGGCGCCGTTCTCGCCGACCAGCGCATGAATCTCGCCGCGGCGGAGATCAAAGTCGACGCCTTCGATGGCAGGGACACCGGCATAGAGCTTGGTCGCCTTGCTCAGCGAAAGTATGATCTCGCTCATGCGCCAAATTCCTCAGTGAGCGTGGCCAGCGGCAGTCTCAGGACCCGCCCCGGCCCCTTGGCGATCATCGCCAGATCGGGGCCGGATTCGATCGCCGCGACGATGCCGTGATTGACGCCGTCGACGCGGCTGTGCAGCGAATACAGCGGCGCCCCCTCCTCGTTCAGCCGGATCACGAGCCCATAGGAGCGCGGCGGCGCCCACGGCTTGATCACGCCCATCGTCTTGATGTGCGCGCCCTGCATCGGCTCCTTGAACGACAGTCCGGAGCGCAGCCGCGGCGCCACCCAGTAGGCAGGGTCGATCTCAGCCATCATGCGGCGCCGAAAGGCCGGCTCGCGCAACACGAATTCAATTAGCTGGGTGCGCGCCGTGAACGCCGTCAGCCAATAGCCGCCGCCCGAAGCCCTGGACAGCCGGGACGGATAGACCGGCAGACGGCCGAGCACGACCCGGCTCGATCCATCCGGCGCTATCAGCACCAGCCGATGCCGCCAGCTCTCGCTGACGAGGAGGCCACCGCGCGCGGCACAGGCGCCAAAGGCATAGCCGAGCTTTCCGGCGATCTGGGTCACGGTTCGGGTCTCGGTGTCGAGCCGATAGACACGGCCGCTACTGTTCAGCTCCATCAGGTCGCGCGCCCAGTCGTCGACGCCGCAACTCGCCGAACCGTCCGTCGCGATCAGCGTGCCATCGGGCGCAAGCGTCAGTGCATTGATGGCGTTGAAAGCGGGGTCGGCGATGGTCGCGCGCGGCTCGCCAGAGCCTGGGACAGAATAAAGACGAACCTCGCGGCCTGCGAGCGCGACCGCCAGCCCGCCATCCCGCAACGGGCAGAGCGCCGAGATCGGCTGATCGAATGTGCGCAGCTCGGTTGCGGCGCCGCCATCGAAACGCAGCAGACGCCGTCCGTCGGCGAGATAAAGCCGCCCACTGATGGTTGCGAGATCTTCCGGCGCGTCGCACGAAAACAGCGTCTCGGCGGTTTCCAGCGTCTGGTTCGGCTTCAGCGCGCCATCGAACGACGGCACGGTGATGGTCGCTTCGCCGCGACCGAGAAAGCGGTTGGCGAACTCCCTGACGGCGGCGATCACGACAGCTTCCCCCACCGCTTGTCATACTGCACGAAGTTCGGATCGGCGCCGTCGAGCTTGTAGCGACCGATCCGATTGTTGGCGATGCCGCCGAGATAGAGATAGCCACGATGCTCGCGCATCGAGGTGATCATCGGATGATTGGCGCCGCGCAGGTCCCAGAACGATTCGAGGATCTTTCCCTGCTCGTTGAACTTGACGACGCAGCCGGTGTTGATGTTCGGGAATAGCCACTCGTCGACCGGCACGCGCTTGGCCATGCGGCGGCGGAAGCCCGGCATCTTCCAGGCGAGATCGAGCGACGGGCTGCGCATGCCGACGAGAGCGAGCCAGTAGTTCCCGTCGGAGGCGAGGTTGATGTTGTCGGGGTAGCCCGGCAGATTGTCCATCACGACCTCGACCGTCCCCTTCTTCGGGCCTTCGAACCAGTAACGCTTGATCGAGCAGCCGAAGGTCTCGGCGAACAGGATCGACCGCCCGTCGCTGGCGACGCAGATGCCGTTGGGGAATTTGAGCCCGCGCAACGCCGTATGCGTGCTGCCGGTCCTGGTGTCGTAGCAGATGATGCGGCCGTTGCCGCGCGCCTCCAGGCCGTCGATCGGCCACTCGTCCATTTCGTAGCGTACGGTCGCCTCGGAAAAGAAGATCAACCCGTCGTCGGTGATGTCGAGGTCGTCGGCGAGCCGAAGCCTCGAATCGTCGTTGACGGAATGCAGGCTGCGGTTGGTCTCGTCGGTGGCCTTCTCGACCGCCCCGTCTGGCTTGATCCGGTACAGTCCCATTCCGCCGATGCAGACATAGAGATTGTCGTCGCGATCGAAGGCCATGCCGAGTGGCTGGCCGCCGATATGGGCGAACACCTCCATCGTCTCATAGTCCGGGGCGAGAAAGCGCATGATGTCGCCGTGCCGCGAACCGGCATAGAGATTGTCGTGGCGGTCGAGGATGACGTCTTCCGGCGCCTCGATCCGCCCGAGCCCGATCAGGGTCACATCCCGCAGCTTGTCGTTCTGCTCGAACGGTCCCCCCGCGCCGATCTCGGTCGCCGGTGGCGGCGGCAGCGCGTGATAGGTCGGCGCGACGTAGACCTTGCTGATGATGCGGGTCCGGTTCTTCTGCCAGCGGATATCGATCATCGCCGCGATCAAAAGGATGCCGGCGAGCGCCATGCGGTTGACGCCGCCCCGCGCATTCATCGTGGTCAGGCCGTTGGTGATGAGCAGGACGATCAGGACGCCGACCAGCGATTTCGCAACCGACCCCTTGCCGCCGCCGAGGGTGATGCCGCCGAGCACGGTTGCGGTCAGCACGATGACCTCGAGGCCGACGCCGATATCGCCGCCGACGGTGCCGAGCCGTGCCGCAAAGAACAGCGCGCCGATGCTGGTCAGCACGCCGCTGGCGACATAGCAGAGCGCGATCGTGCGCCGGACCGGGATGCCGGAATTGTAGGCCGAGCGACGCGAGCCGCCGATCGCAGTGATGTGCCAGCCCGGGCGCAGCCGCGTCATGAAGATATGGCCGAAGATCGCGATGACGATGTAGACGATCGCCACGCTCGGAATACCGAAGACGTCGCCGCCGCCGATGAAGTTCCATGACGGAATATCGGGAAATGCCGCCGCGATGGCGTTGGAGTAGCGCTGAATCAGAAGATCGAACGCGGAGCGGTAGATAATCAGCGTGATCAGCGTGGTGATGAAGGCGCGCAGCCTGAGATAACCGATCAGCACGCCGTTGACGGCACCGAGGAACGCGCCGAAGACGAGCGTGGCCGCGACCACGGCGGGAATCGGCCAGCCCAGCACGTCGAGGAGATAGAGCGCGCAGAAGTCGGTGAGCGCAAACATCGATCCGACCGACAAATCGATGCCGCCGACGATGACGACCAGCGCCATCCCGAGCCCGATGAAGCCGATCTCTCCGGCCTGACGCGCGGTATCGGCGAGGCTCGCCGGCGACAGGAAGTGATCGATGGATCGGCTGAGCGCGAAGCCGATAATCAGGAGCAGGATGACCGGGATCGCGGTCTCCGTCCACCGCTTGGACAGGATCTCGCCGAGAAGATGATCGGGCCAGTAGCGGTAGCGCAGGCTCGTCAGGGTATCGCGCATCGGCATTCCATCGGTCTTCGAATTTCGGGAGCGTGACGTCCCGGGCGCGAAGCGACCCGGGACGTCGGAGGTTGGACTACTTCTTCAGATCGCTGAGATTCCAGCAGGCCGTATCCGCGTTCTCCTTGCTGATCGGAATCAGCGTGGTGTAGGCCGAGCCCTTGACCGAGCCGGCCTTGGCGCCCGACGACAACAGCCACTTGATCATCGCGGAGAGATCGTTGGCCTGCGTCGGCACGTCGTAGCTCATGTTGAGATCGAACGCGCCGGACTTGACCAGTTCACAGGCGCCTTTGCGCTCGCCGCCCCCCGACGTCGCAACGAACACCTTGCCGGTGAGACCGGCTTCCTTCACCGCAGCCGCGGTGCCGATATCCATGCCGTCCCAGAAGCCGACAATGCCGCACAGATCGGGATTCTGCTTCAGCACGGTCTGCGTGATCGCCTTGGCCTTGGCGGCATCCCAGTCGGCGGCCTGGCTCGAAACCACCTTGATGTCGGGATGCTTCGCGAGGACGTTCTCGACGCCCTTCAGCGTGTAGGCGCTGGCGGCAGCCGACAGCGCGCCCTGCACGATGGCGATCTTGTTTGATTTGCCCTGACACGCCTTGACCACCGCTTCGGTGTCACGCTCGCCGATCTCGATCCAGTTGGCGCCGACGAAAGCCGAGCTGCGATAGGCCGATCCCATGTTGATCTGGATCACATAGATCCCTTCGTTCTCGGCGCGCTGCAGCAGCTTGGCGTAGGTCTGCACGTCGGGATTGTGGATCACCATCACCGCCGGCTTCTCTGATATCAGCGACGTCACCGCCTGCGCGCCGGCATTGGTGTTCCAGTTGGGATCGCGGATCTCGAACTTGACGCCGTAGGGCTCGAGTTCCTTCTTCATGCCGGCGTACCAGCCCTCGGTCAGGTCGAAGTTCATCGCGACCGGGACATAGGCCACCACCTTGCCGGCCAGCGCTTCCTTGAACGGCTTCTGGAACGGCTCGTCCAGGCCCTGCTGCGCGAGCGCCGGCATGGTCATTGCCGCCATTCCGAGCGCCGCGATCATCACTCGTCCAATCATTGCTTCCTCCTTGGTTATGTTGGTTATGGTTATGTCTTGTCGTGCTAGATATCGCCCTGTTGTGCGGTTTCCTCGTTGCGCGGATTCAGGAATGAATCGGTGATCACCGCGAGCAGCAGGACCACGCCCTTGATGAGATTTTGCCCGGCGTAGGAGATATCCAGGATCGTCATGCCGTTGAGCATGGTGCCGATCAGCAGCGTGCCGATGATGACGTTGAGGACGCCGCCGCGGCCGCCCGATAGCCCGATGCCGCCGAGCACGACGACGAGGATGACGTCATAGATCAGCGTCGAGTTGAAGACGCGGGTCGGCATCGAATTGACCGACGCCGCCATCACCAGGCCGGCGAAGCAGCCGATCAGCGCCGTCACGACATATTGCAGCACCACGATGGGGCGCGACGGAATGCCGGTGGCGCGCGCGGCATAAGGATTGTCGCCGATAGCGTAGATGTAGGCGCCCCACCGCGTCCGGCGCAGCAGGAACGCCACGATGACACAGGCGATTGCGAACATGATGATCGGGGTCGGAATGCCCAGAATGACGCCCTGCCCGAGCCGCTCGAAGCCATCCATGCCCGGGCTCCATTGCACGACGTCGAGTTGAAACAAGGCCGTCTGGCCGAGCCCGGCCAGCAGCAAACCGGTGGCGAGCGTCGCAAACAGCGACGGCACTTCGGCGTAGGCAATCAGCCAGCCATTGACGAGGCCGAAGGCAATCGCAAGCAACAACGCCGCGATCAGCGACGTCGGCAGCGAATGCCCGTTCTGCACCATCTGCAGCACGAGGCCCGGCGGAACGGCGAGCGCCGCGATCAGGGAGATATCGATGCCGCGGCCGATCACGACGATCGCCATGGCAAGGCCGAGAATCCCGAGCACCGCCACGTTCTGCAGCAGGGTCAGCATGTTCTCCGGCGTCAGGAAGCCGCGCAGGAAGATCGAGAACGTCAGGAACAGGACGGCAAAGACCGCGAAGACGACCTCCTGCTGGCTGAATCGAAAGCGCTTCATTGTCTCGTCCTTCTTCCGGGCCGTTCCCGCGTCGCTTGCCTTGTCCGCGACCGCGCGCCGCTCGCCGCAGGAGCTCCGGGACGCACATTTTTCGACAGGGCGGCGCCGACAAATGCCCCGACCGCATCGATGTAGCTGTCGATCGATGTGCCGCGCCGGCGGTACTTGGCGCGTTTGACGTACCAGTCCTGCAGCAGCGGCTTGATCAGCGACGCGCTGAGCGTGATTTCGTCTGTCGAGAAGCTGCCGCTCGCGACCCCCTGCCTGATGACATCGGCGATGATCTTCTCGGTCGTCACTTCCATGTCGACCGCGCGCTGGCGTTCCGCCGGCGGAAACGATTTCGCCTCCATGAAGGCGAAGACGAACCAAGGCTGCATCGCTTCGCTCATCCGGATGTGGGTCGCGATCACCCAATCGAGATGCTTGCGGGCATCCGTCTTCACCTCGTCGGGTGGCGCGGTGAGCACCTCGACCGCCGTGGCCGCGACTTCGCCGAGGATCATCGAGAGCAGCGTCGGCTTGCTGTCGAAATAGGTGTAAAGGCCGCCCATGCTGAGGCCGGAGGCCTCGGCGAGTTGCCGCAGGGTGGTGGCGTGAAAGCCCTGCTTGTTGGAAAGGGCCAATGTGGCGCTGATGATGCGCGCGAGGTTCGCGACGGCAAGCCGGGTTTTCTGGACGCGGACGGAATCCCGATGGCGCTCGAGGATGCGTGCGCAAAGCACCTCCGTCGAGAACGCGTTCGGCCACGGCGCTTGTCGCGCGAGGTCCACGTCGCCTCCCAATTTTTCTCCGGACACTCGTTGGTGTCCGGGTTCGGGCTGATGCGCCCGTTGTTTCACTCTTAGCCCAGGGATCGCCCGCGAGAGAAGAGGGAACCGGAGCTTTTCCGAGCAAGCGCTCGCTTTTTTTCTGCCACCAGCAGTTGCAATCGATTGATGTCCCTGCCCCCGGCTGGCTCCGCTGCGGCGACGTCCTGCCGGCGTCGCCGACCCTGTCGCTTCGCGATAAGTACGTTTGGAGTGTTCGGTCCCACCGGCTCGGCGGGGCGAGCGATCTTCGCGGCTTTCCCAGTAAAGAGAAGAAAATTCTCCAAACGCGGCACGGGCTGGCTGGGGCGGGAGGGATCGAACCTCCGAATGGCGGAATCAAAATCCGCTGCCTTACCGCTTGGCTACGCCCCAACGTGCCGATCGAGGGCACCGCCGGTCTATAGAGTGAGGCCCCCGATTTCAACAGGGGGACGCGCGAAATCCCGCGAAAGCGGCCGGCCGGCTGCCGTCCCCCAAATATAGAGTGCGTCCTAGGGCTGTTTCCGTTCCGATGAAATCGGAACGGGGCTCTAGATTCTCGTTTTGACGCGTTTTCCCGACGCGAACCAGTATCCACTTCGCTGGAAAATGCTCTCGTGGCCGAAACGGACCGCGCGGCGTCCGTTCGGAGAGTTGAGAGGCGGCGACTTTCGTGGGAAGACGGTTGCCAAACGCTTCGTCGGGAGTAACGCCATGACCTACCGTGCGCCGATCAACGATATCCTGTTGTCCCTCAATCACGGCGCGGGCCTGGCTGCCGCCGTCAAGGCCGGCCATTACGGCGATTTCGACGCCGACATCACCGCCGCCGTGCTGGAGGAAGCCGGCAAGTTCGCCGGCGACGTGCTGGCGCCGCTGAACAAGGTCGGCGACGAGCACGGCATCAAGCTCGACAACGGCAAGGTGACGACGGCGCCCGGCTGGCCCGATGCCTATCAGCGCTGGACCGCTGCGGGCTGGAACGGGGTGTCGGGACCGGAGGCGTTCGGCGGCCAGGGCCTGCCGCTCGCGATCAACGCCGCCTGCACCGAGATCTGGAGCGCCTCGAACGTCGCCTTCGGCCTCTGCCCGCTGCTGACGCTGTCCGCGATCGAGGCGCTCGACGCCCATGGCAGCGACGAACTCAAGACCATCTACCTGGAGAAGCTCGTCACCGGCGCATGGACCGGCACGATGCAGCTCACCGAGCCCAACGCCGGCTCCGATGTCGGCGCGCTGCGCACCCGCGCCGAAAAGCAGCCCGACGGCACCTACCGCATCAAGGGCACCAAGATCTTCATCACCTATGGCGAGCACGACATGACCGACAACATCGTGCATTTCGTGCTCGCACGATTGCCCGATGCGCCCGCCGGCACCAAGGGGATTTCTCTCTTTCTTGTTCCGAAATTCCTGGTCAAGGCCGACGGCTCGCTCGGCGACCGCAACGACATCCATGCCTCCGGTGTCGAGCACAAGCTCGGCATGCACGCCTCCCCCACCTGCACCATGACGATGGGCGATAAGGGCGGCGCGATCGGCTATCTGATCGGCGAAGAAAACCAGGGCATGCGCTGCATGTTCACGATGATGAACCAGGCCCGGCTCGGCGTCGGCCTCGAAGGCGTCGGTATTGCCGACCGCGCCTATCAGCAGGCGCTGGCCTATGCGCAAGAACGACGCCAGGGCAAGGCCGCCGGCAAGAAGGGCGACGGCATGGATCCGATCATCGTGCATCCCGACGTCAAGCGCATGCTGATGCAGATGCGCTCGATGACGGCGGCGGCGCGCTCGATCTGCTACGCCACCGCGGTCGCGCTCGACGTCTCAGTGCGCGCCACGGACGCCAAGGTGCGGGCCGACGCCGCGGCGCGCGGCGCGCTGCTGACGCCGATCGCCAAGGCGTTCTCCACCGACATCGGCAACGAGGTCTCCTATCTCGGCGTCCAGGTCCATGGTGGCATGGGCTTTATCGAAGAGACCGGCGCCGCGCAGCATTATCGCGATGCCCGCATCACCTCGATCTATGAAGGCACCAACGGCATCCAGTCGATCGACCTCGTCACCCGCAAGCTCGGCACCAATGGCGGCGCCTCGGTGTGGGCGCTGCTCGACGAACTCTCGGCAACCGTCAAGCAGGTCGAAGCCTCCAACGATCCGGCCTTCGGCACCACAGGCCCAAAGCTGCGCGACGCGCTCGCTTCACTCGAGCGCACCAGCAAATGGCTGCTCGAACGCTTGGTGGTCGCGCCGAACGATGCGCTCGCCGGCGCGACGCCTTATCTGCGGCTGTTCGGCGCCACGCTCGGCGGCTGCATGCTGGCCGGCGAAGCGCTGGCCGCGAAGGCCAATGGCGAAGCCGAGCCGCAGCGTTACGTCGGACTGGCGCGCTTCTTTGCCGAGAACCTCGCCGTGCAGGCGCCATCGCTGGAGAAGACGGTGACCGACGGCGCGGAGGCCGTGAACGGGGCCGATGCGGTGTTGTTGGGGTAAATGATTCGGCGGCGTCGCGATCTTCGCGCAGCGGCAGGCCGAATTTTGAGTACGGCTCTCACCGGATGTCGTCCCTGCGGAAGCAGGGACCCATAACCACAGACGTTCGTTGTGAGATGAGCTGGGGCCACAGCGTCGAGCAGCAATTAGCACTTGTGGTTATGGGTCCCGGGTCAAGCCCGGGACGACAGTTAAGCGGGACCTTGCCATGTCGGGCAAATCAGTGCTTCGGCATCGGCACTCGCCGGCAGATGCGCCACCGCGACAGCGAGGCGCGCGTCTTTTCAAGACATCCGTGCTAATGAACCCGCACGCAACAAGCAAGGTGACGAGAGATGCCGGCCGGCCTCGTTCAGACCTACCGCGCCTTTGCCCACAACAACGCGTGGGCCAACCACCGTCTTCTCACTGCGTGCGCCGAACTCAGCCAGGCGGAGTTTGCCGCCGCGCGCACCGGGTTCTTCCCGAGCCTGCAGCAGACCTTGAACCACATCTACGTCGTCGACCTGTTCTACGTCGACGCGCTGGAAGGCGGATGGCTCGGGCCGAAGGCGTGGGCGAACGAGGTGCCCTGCCCGTCGGTTGCCGAACTCAAGCCGGCGCAGCGCGCGATCGACCAGCGCCTGATCGCAGTCTGCGATGCGCTGACACCCGACCTACTCAACGATATCGTGCGGATCAATCGCGACACCAAGGTGCAGACCGAGCGGCGCGACCGCCTGCTGATGCACCTGTTCCAGCACGACATCCATCATCGCGGCCAGGCCTACGCCATGCTGTCCGCAACGGCGGTCAAGCCGCCGCAGCTCGACGAGTTCTTCGCCGCCGGAGAAGCGCCGCTCAGGGCCGACGAGTTCGCCGAGCTCGGTTGGACCGAAGCCACCGTGTGGGGCGGCTGACTGCGGATCAGCCAGGGCGCGACTCATAAGCTGCTCGCATGATGTCCGCTTCGCTCCGATAACGGCCGCTTTTGTGCAGCAGCAGCAAATGACGCGAGGGGCCAGAAGGCGACATCGTTGACGCGCCACAATTGTCGCCAACGACTTCTTCGAGTGAGCTGCCTGGAGCTTTTCGGTTCTGATCGAATCAGAACCGAAGCTCTAGATTCTGGTTTTGACGCGTTTTCTTGACGCGAACCGGTGTCCACGTCGCTCGAAAACGCTCTAGCTGTGAAGTTGCGAGTTGAGGCCGTCCCAATTTGGGGTGCGTCTGGTTGCCTCAAGAGCGCCGCTCTGGGAATTACGACGGAAAAGCAGGCCCTTCTGGCCTGAGAGTTCTTTGGCTTTCAGGACTCGGCCATCTTCCAAAAGGATGCGCGCGCCTGCCGTGACATAACAGCCCGCTTCAACGATACAATCGTCACCCAATGAAATGCCGATACCGGCGTTGGCTCCGATCAGGCAGCGCTCACCAACTGTATTCCTCTCTTTCCCTCCTCCGGACAGAGTGCCCATGATCGACGCTCCGCCACCAACGTCGCTGCCACTTCCCACAACCACACCGGCGCTTATCCGGCCTTCGACCATGCAGGGACCGAGCGTACCCGCATTAAAATTGCAAAAGCCTTCATGCATGACGGTCGTACCCGGAGCCAGGTAGGCTCCGAGCCTTACGCGATCCGCATCTGCAATTCTCACGTCCGCAGGCGTCACATAATCAGTCATGCGCGGAAATTTATCCACGCCTGTCACCTCAAACCCAAGGCCACGTTTTCGCGCGACGATCCGCGCTTCCGATACACGAGAGCATTCACAGGGACCGAAGGTCGTCCAGGCGACGTTAGGTAACAGACTGAAAATTCCTTCAAGGTTCAGGCAATTGGGCTGGACGAGCCGGTGGCTCAGGAGATGGAGGCGAAGATATGCGTCGTGCACATCAGTCGGCGCAGATGCAAGGGAGTCAATTTCTGTATGGATTGGAACGATATCGACATTGCGGATGTCGTCGTGTCGCGCATATCCGTCTGCCGACTCACCCAACGATCTGATGATCTCGTCCTTCGTCAGCCGTACCGCTGCCGCCTTGTCGGCCTCCGCGACCAGGCGCAGCTGAAGGAACCAGGAATCTAACACGCGACCATCAGCGGCAATCGTCGCAAATCCCTCGCCGCTCGCGCCCCTCAGCTCCGTCGCCATTTGAATTGCTCACACTACGATCCTGCACGTGGAGCATACGCAAGTTCTCGTAGAAATGGCAACTTCTGGGCTCTCAAACACGTCCGCTTTGGGTTCATTTTCGACGGATTCAGCGGGGGAGTCGACGGGTGATGTCCGCTTCTGCCCGTAAGCCGGGGCCGGGCCGAGAGCGTTGCGTCTACTACCTTGCCTTCGTTCAACTCGGGTCAATTAGGCTATGGCTGCGGCTTAGTGAGTCCGCGTCCTAGCTCAGGCGCGACGCGGCCATGAAATCCACGAACAGCCGCACGCGCGGTGGCACCGGGTGGCCGGGTTGAAACGTCGCGAACAATTCGATCTCGTCGCTGGCATAATCGGCGAGGCACGCGACGAGACGGCCCGCTTCGAGATCCTCGGCGACATCCCACAGCGCTTCGAACGAAAGGCCCCGGCCGTCAAGCGCCCAGCCGTGAAGCACGTCGCCGCTGCTGCTCGAGAGATGGCCACCGACGACGATCTCCTCCGCGCCGCTGTCGGTGCGAAACCGCCAGCGGTCATGCAGGTAATGTCGGCGGGCAAGGCGCAGGCACTCATGCCGCGCCAGATCCGCTGGCCGCTCGGGCATGCCGCGATCGGCGAGATACGAAGGCGCGGCGCAAAGGACGCGCGGGGTCGCGGCGATCTTGCGGGTCATGACGGCGGGATTGTCGGGCCGGTCAACGCGCAGCGCGACGTCGATGCCGTCCTGTCCAACCTCAAGGCCGGCGTCGGAGAGAACCAGATGGGCTTCCAGTCCCGGATGCCGGGCCGCGAATTCCGCGAGCAGCGGAGCGATCCGCCTGCGGCCAAGCTCCATCGGTGCACCGACCTTCAGCAGTCCGCGGGCGGTCGCGCCGCGCGCGGAGACCTCCGCTTCGACGTCGTGCATCGTCGCAAGAAGCCTCCTGCAATGCTCGTAGAACAACGCGCCCTCTTCGGTCAGGCGAAACCGTCGCGCGTTGCGCTCGGCGAGGCGCACGCCGAGGCGATCCTCCAGCGCTGAAAGGCGGCGGCTGACGGCCGGCGGCGAGGAGCGCAGCGCCGTGGCGCCCGCGGAGATTCCACCGGCCTCGACGATCGCACAGAACAGCTCGATATCTCCAATGCTATCCGCCAAGGCAGGCTCCATGCTTCCGCTTAGCGGAAACATAGCATGCTTTCTCGGCCCTTTTCGACCTGCACGCGGTTGTCCATTTTCCCTTGTAGAAAACAAGGAGCCAGACAATGCGTGCCATCCAATTCGAAGCCTTTGGCGATCCCTCGGTTCTAAAACTGACCGAGGTCGCCAGGCCGGCCGCCGGCCGTGACATGGCGCTGGTCCGCGTGATGGCGGCCTCCATCAACCCGAGCGACGTCAAGAACGTGGCGGGAGCCATGAGCCAGACCACACTGCCGCGCATCCCCGGCCGGGATTATGCCGGCGTGGTCGAAGCCGGGCCTTCGGAATGGCTCGACGCTGCCGTCTGGGGCACCGGCGGCGATGTCGGGTTCACCCGCGACGGCACCCATGCCGAGTTTCTCGCCGTGCCGGTTGCTAGCCTCAGACGCAAGCCGGACAATCTCAGCTTCGAGCAGGCCGCTTCAGTCGGTGTCAATTACGTTGCCGCCTGGTGCGGCATCGAGGCCGCCGGCCTGACGGCCGGCGAAACCATGGTGCTGATCGGCGCCGGCGGCGGCGTCGGTGGTGCCGCAGCCCAGATCGCAAGGCGGCGTGGCGCCCGCGTGATCGGTGTCGACAGGCATGCACCGCATCCGGACGCGCCGATCCATGACATTGCGGAGAAGCTGATCATCGGTTCAAACGACCTGCCGGCGGACATTCGCAGAGCCACTGGCGGCAAGGGGGCCGATGTCGTGTTCGATCTCGTCGGTGGCGTGATGTTCCGTAATGCCGTCAACAGTCTGGCACTCAGAGGGCGGCTCGTCGAAATTTCCGCGACCGGTCAGCGCGAGGTGAGCTTCGACCTCGCTGACTTCTATCACAACGAAAGCCGGCTGTTCGGCGTGGATACATTGAAGAGAGATCTTGCAGCGTCAGCTGACGTGCTCGACGCGCTGACCCCGGGGTTCGTCGCCGGCGACTATCGCGCGGCACCGATCGCGGAAACCTGCGGGCTCAGTCAGGCCGAGGAGGCCTACCGCAAGGTCGCGGCGGGCGCCGCAGGTCGCATCGTGCTTCAACCGCAAACGTAGGAGAGGTGACCATGATCGGCTATCTGGTTTCCCTGCTGATGGGTGCTGCGGCAGGTATCGCTTACGGGCTCGTCCAGGTTCGCTCGCCGGCCCCGCCATTGATCGCGCTGGTCGGCTTGTTGGGCATGGTCGTCGGAGAACAGGCGATCAATATGGCGCGACATCATTTCGCGGCTGCCCCTGCCTCGATCGAGCAGGCGAATGACGATCCTTCGATTGCGCCTGGTCCCGCTTCCAATCGGATACCTGATACGACAGCGCCACACTGAGCACGGACTTTCGCGAATCCGCTTCGATCACGACAGGAAGAAGGTCCCGATCAGCAGACCCGCCGCAAATGCCCACAGCCCCAAAGTGCAGGCTGAAACGACGCGGGCGAAGTTGCGCAAATCCACGTCTTGCGAAGTCACGCCTTGCGAAGTCTCGTGGGATCGATCCGTCAACTGCAGGCCCCCTGCGATGGCCGCCTTGGCATCCTTCCCGAACGCAGTAGTCTTCTCATAGGTGCCCAAATGAAGGCAACAGGCGATCACGCCGGATCACGGATTTGCACGAGCACGGAACCGGTCTGCAAGATGCCTGGAAGGGCCAGGAAGGGCGAGAGCCGGCGTCCCACGAACATTTCGGCGACATGCGCGCTCTTGTCGAGATCGCCATATTCGATGCCGTCCTCTGCCGAGGGACCGCCCTCGCCCGCGGCACGCAACGATTGCCCGATATAACCTGACCTTCGACGCATGTGGCTTCAGCCGAATTGAAGTCAAGCTTCTGCGTCACCGCGTCACGCAGCGTGACGCAGGCGGCGGTTTTGACAGATCATGTTGGCCGCGATAGCGAACAGGTCTTGCACGCGAGGAGTTTGCGATGTTGACCGGGAGTTGCCTGTGCGGGGCCGTGGCCTATGAAGTCGACGCGGAGCCCGCTGCGTTCGTCCATTGCCATTGCCAAACGTGCCGGAAGACGCACGGGTCGGCTTTTTCGAGCGTGATGCCGGTGCCGCGCGCGGCGTTTCGCTGGGTCCGCGGCGAAGAGCTGCTGGGCGCGTTCGAATCCTCACCCGGCAAGCAGCGGCGTTTCTGCACAAGGTGCGGCTCGCACATCATGGCCGAGCGGGTCGCGCAGCCGAACGTCCTGTTGCGCATGGGATGTCTCGACACCCCGGTCGCCGGGCCGGCTCGCGCGCACATCTGGCGGTCCGATGCTGCGGCCTGGTATGATCCGAAGCACGAGACGGCTGAAGTTCCGGAAGGCTTGTAGCGCCTCCCCGATCGGCGAAGTCCGGACCTGCCCACACCCGGGTAGGGGTTTCTCGTCCACTGCATTGCATCGCCGCCATGCTCGCCCGAGGGGAAAAGATGCGCGGGAACACCCTCCGGAGCCCTTCAGACCCCCTTGGGGCTTGCACCGGATCATGTAAGGTTCGTGTAAGGATTGTCGCAACGAGCTGGAGTGGCCCGGCAGCGATGACGCCACCCGCTGATGCAAGGGACCGCGTGATGACCGCGCATGTGATCGTGACCGATGAGGGCGCCGCGCGCCTGATCAAGATGCGCCGGCCCGAGAAGAAAAACGCGATCACCCGGGACATGTATCGCGCGATGAGCGCCGCGATCGACACCGCGCAGAACAATCCGAATATCCGCTGCCTGATTGTCACCGGCGGCTCCGGCGTGTTCACCGCGGGCAACGATATCGAGGACCTCCTGAGCGAGGGCACCTCGACCAGCGAGGCGCCGGGCGCCTCCGACCTGGTCAAGTTCCTCTATTCGCTGGCCCACAACGTCAAGCCGATCATCGCGGCCGTCGATGGCGTCGCAATGGGAATCGGCACGACGCTGCTGTTCCATTGCGATTATGTGCTCGCCAGCAAAACCGCGCAGTTCTCGACCCCGTTCAGCACTTTCGGCCTGGTCCCGGAGGGCGCCTCCAGCCTGCTGATGCCGCGCAGCATGGGCCACCAGCGCGCCTTCGCGATGCTGGTGATGGGACGTACCATGACGGCCGACGACGCCCGCGTCGCCGGCTTCGTTAACTCGGTGGTTGCGCCGGGACATGCCGAGGTCGAGGCGCACAAGGTGGCGCGGGAGATCTGCGCGCTGCCGGCGGAAGCAGTCGCGATCTCGCGGCGGTTGATCCGGCTACCGCCCGAGGACGTCACCCGCCGGATCGATCAGGAGAACCATTTGTTCACGGAGCGCATGCGCTCCGCCGAGGCGATCGCCGCCTTCAGGAGGTTCGTGGCGCGCACGAAGGATTGAACAGCCGCGTCGCAAAAATGTAGTGGCGCCGCGTCATGATCGTGTGCTCCATGGACAGGTCATGAGACGCTTCCATCTTTCACCCCTCGCCGCCGCGATCTGCTCGCTTGTTGTCATCGCGACCGGCCCCTGCGCGGCGCAGACCGCGGCGCCGGTCGACTTGCGCATTCTCGCGATCAACGATTTCCACGGCTATCTGCGGCCGCCGCCGGGCGGCATCCGCATCACCGATCCCGCCGACGCGACCAAAAAGATCATGGTAGCAGCCGGCGGCGCCGAGCGGATGGCGACCGTTGTCAAGAAGCTGCGCGAAGGGCACAACAACAACATCTTCGTCGCGGCCGGCGACCTGATCGGCGCCAGCCCCTTCCTGTCGGCGATGTTCCATGACGAGCCGACCATCGAGTCGCTGTCGATGATGGGGCTCGCAATCTCCTCGGTCGGCAATCACGAGTTCGACGAGGGCAAGGACGAATTGCTGCGGATGCAGAACGGCGGCTGCCATCCGGTCGACCAGTGCCAGGGACCGCATCCCTTCCTAGGTGCCAAGTTCCGCTACCTCGCCGCCAGCACGATCGACAAGGCCACCGGCAAGACGGTGTTTCCGCCCTACGAGATCAAGACATTCGACGGCATTCCGGTCGCCTTCATCGGGCTGACGCTGAAGAACACGCCGAACCTGGTGTCGCCGGCCGGCGTCGCGCCCCTCGAATTCCGCGACGAGGCCGAGACGGTGAATGCACTGGTCCCCGAATTGAAGGCGCGCGGCGTCGAGGCGATCGTGGTGCTGATCCACGAGGGCGGCTTTCCTAGCGGCGACTACAATGAATGCCCCGGGATCTCCGGGCCGATCGTCGACATCGTCAAGAAGTTTGACAAGGCGGTCGATGTCGTGATCTCCGGTCACACCCACCAGGCCTATGTCTGCGAGATCGACGGGCGGCTCGTCACCTCGGGCGACAAATACGGCACGCTGGTCACCGCGATCGACCTTCAACTCGATCCGAAGACCCACGACGTCATCTGCGCCAAGGCCGACAACACCATCGTGCGGATCGGCAGCTATGCCCGCGATCCCGAGCAGAGCGCGCTCTTGGAATCCTACGACCGGCTGGCCGCGCCGATCGCCAACCGCCCGGCGGGCGCGGTGACCGAAACGCTTTCGCGGGCACCGAACGATTCAGGCGAAAGCCCGCTCGGCGACATCGTCGCCGACGCGCAGCTCGCGGCGACGAGCTCGGAGCCGAATGGCGGCGCGGTGATCGCCTTCACCAATCCCGGCGGCGTGCGCACCGACATCGTCAAGCGCGACGAGGGCGCGGTGACATACGCCGACATCTTCGCAAGCCAGCCGTTCCGCAATCAGCTCGTCACAATGACGCTGACCGGCCAGCAGCTCAAGGACGTGCTGGAGCAGCAATGGGCCGACCCGAAGCGGCCGCGTCCGCTGCAGGTCTCCAAAGGCTTCGCCTATGCGTGGGATGCGACCAAGCCGGATGGGGCGCGCATCATCGCGGAACGGATGTCGCTCGACGGCCGGCCGATCGACCCCAAGGCGAGCTATCGCGTCACCGTCAATAATTATCTCGCCGAAGGCGGCGACGGCTTCACGGTGTTCAAGGACGGCGCCGCGCAGCAGTTCGGCGTTTACGACGTCGACGCGCTGTATGCTTATTTCAAAGCCAACAGCCCGGTCGGCCCGATCGCGGCCGGCCGCATCGCGCGGATCAATTGAACATGGCGGCGCGGGTGGAACGCACGTCTATCCCCGTCATTGCGAGGAGCCCAACGGGTCGCGCGAATGCGCGCCCGATGACAGGCTCCGCGACGAAGCAACCCATCCCTCCGCACGCGCGGTGACAATGGATTGCTTCGCTTCGCTCGCAATGACGGTGAGAAAGGTTCGAACCCGCCCCTTTCCGGGCCGCCGGTAACGGCCTACATTAGATCTTCGTCATACGCGCAGCAGTTGCGCCGGGAATTTGCATGACACTGCTTCTGACGCATTCCGCCTGTCTCAACCACCTCACCCCGCCCGGACATCCCGAACGCCCCGACCGGCTGCGCGCGGTCGACGAGGTGCTTGGCGAGGACCGCTTCAGGGCGCTGGTGCGTGATTTGGCGCCGGAAGGCGACCTCGATTCGGTGATGCTCTGCCATGGCGAGCATTATGTCGGCGAGCTCCGCCACATCGCGCCGACCTCGGGCATGATCTATGTCGACGGCGACACCTCGATGTCGCCAGGAACTTGGGAAGCGGTGATGCGCGGCGTCGGCGGCGCCGTCGCGGCGACTGACGCTGTGATGGCAGGTCACCATCGCAACGCCTTCGTCGCGGTGCGCCCGCCCGGGCACCACGCCGAGAAATCGACACCGATGGGATTCTGCTTCTTCGACAATGCCGCGATCGCCGCGCGCCACGCGCAGCGCAAATACGGCATCACGCGCGCCGCGGTGATCGATTTCGACGTCCATCACGGCAACGGCACGCAGGACATCTTCTGGGCCGATCCGACCGTGATGTACTGCTCGACCCACCAGATGCCGCTGTTTCCGGGCACCGGCGCCATGAGCGAGCGCGGCGAGCATGACACCATCGTCAACGCACCGCTGGCGCCGGAAGACGGCAGCGCCAAGTTCCGCGCAGCCTTCGAGAACCTGATCCTGCCGCAGCTCGAAAAATTCTCGCCCGAGCTTCTCGTCATCTCGGCGGGCTTCGACGCCCATCACCGCGATCCCCTGGCCTCGATCAACCTCAGGGGCGAGGATTTCGGCTGGGTGACGCGCAAGCTGATGGACATCGCCGACAAGAGCGCCGAAGGCCGTGTGGTCTCGGTGCTGGAGGGCGGTTATGACCTCGAGGGCCTGAAAGAGTCGGTGGCTTCCCACGTCACCGCATTGATGGGCGCCTGAATAACCGCCACAATACGCCCGCATAAATTCGATTGATTCTGCGCCAATGCAAGCATGATCCCGAAAAGTGGGAACCGGTTTTCGGACCAGATCATGCTCATGCCAACTGCGCAGCCAGGAACTCATTATGGCCGAAAATACTCAAGCCGACGTCAAGAAGCTCTCCTTCGAACGCGCGATCGAGGAATTGGAATCGATCGTCAAGCGGCTCGAGGACGGCAAGGTCCCGCTCGAGGAGTCGGTCACGATCTATGAGCGCGGCGAGGCGCTGAAGCGGCGCTGCGAGGAATTGCTGCGGCAGGCCGAAGCCCGCGTCGACAAGATCACGATCGACGCCGCAGGCCAGGTGACCGGCACCGAACCGCTCGACGTCCAATGACACCCGACGATCCCAGGCGGCGCACGGATGCGCACCTGGCGCGGAATCGGCCGGCCCGGACCGGCCGGCTGCCGCTGAAATAGGCGAGATGGAACCCGCGAGACGACCCAACCATTGAAAAGTCTAGACTTTTTGACGTCTGGTATGGGAACCCAGCGCGGCTAGCGGGTTGGCTTTGACCGTCGCTTTGGTGTAATGCTTCCAGTTCTATGGGCATTCGAGGGTGGCGGGCGGCCAGATTATTCCGGCGGCAAGCGCCTCAAATGGTTTGAAAAAACTGAACCGGGACGGGTGAAGAGCGACCAACGTGAGGGATATCACGTGGTCCAATCCGGAGTGCATCTAGGCTGACAACCAGGCAACGGCCTGCCGGGGCGGCACCGAGTGTCTGGCTTTCTCTGCGCGGTGAGCGCGCAACCCATCTCGCATCGGGCCCAAGGCTTCAACTTGGGTCCCGACAAGCAAAATTGGAATATCGCTGTGACCACATTTACTAAAACGCCGCTTCTTGACACCATTCGCACGCCCGATGACCTGCGCAAGCTCAAGGTCGAGCAGGTGCGGCAGGTTGCCGACGAACTGCGCCAGGAAACCATCGACGCCGTGTCGGTGACCGGCGGGCATTTCGGCGCGGGCCTCGGCGTGGTCGAGCTGACCACCGCGATTCACTACACCTTCGACACCCCGCGCGACCGCCTGATCTGGGACGTCGGCCACCAGGCCTATCCGCACAAGATCCTGACCGGACGCCGTGACCGCATCCGCACGCTGCGCACCGGCGGCGGCCTCTCCGGCTTCACCAAGCGCACCGAGAGCGATTACGACCCGTTCGGCGCCGCGCATTCCTCGACCTCGATCTCGGCCGGCCTCGGCATGGCGGTCGCCCGCGACCTCTCCGGCGGCAAGAACAACGTCATCGCCGTGATCGGTGACGGCGCGATGTCGGCGGGCATGGCCTATGAGGCGATGAACAATGCCGGCGCCATGAACTCGCGCCTGATCGTGATCCTCAACGACAACGACATGTCGATCGCGCCGCCGGTCGGCGCGATGAGCGCCTATCTGTCGCGACTCTACTCCGGCAAGACCTATCGCACGCTGCGTGAGGCGGCCAAACAGATCAACAAGCGCCTGCCGAAGATCATCGCCAACCGCGCCAACCGCGTCGAGGAATATTCCCGCGGCTTCATGATGGACGGCGGCACGCTGTTCGAGGAGCTCGGCTTCTACTATGTCGGCCCGATCGACGGCCACAATCTCGACCATCTGCTGCCGGTCCTGAAGAACGTCCGCGACATGGAGACCGGGCCGATCCTGGTCCACGTCGTGACGCAGAAGGGCAAGGGCTACGGCCCGGCCGAAGCTTCCGCCGACAAGTACCACGCCGTCGTGAAATTCGACGTTGCGACGGGTACCCAGGCGAAATCAAAACCGAATGCGCCGGCCTACCAGAACGTGTTCGGCCAGAGCCTCGTCAAGGAAGCCGAGAAGGACGACAAGATCGTCGCCATCACCGCGGCGATGCCGTCCGGAACCGGCGTCGACATCTTCAACAAGGCGTTCCCGAACCGCACCTTCGACGTCGGTATCGCCGAACAGCACGCGGTGACGTTCGCCGCCGGCCTCGCCACCGAAGGCTACAAGCCGTTCTGCGCGATCTATTCGACCTTCCTGCAGCGCGGCTATGACCAGGTTGTCCACGACGTCGCGATCCAGAGCCTGCCGGTTCGCTTCGCGATCGACCGCGCCGGCTTGGTCGGCGCTGACGGCGCGACCCATGCAGGTTCCTTCGACAACGCCTATCTCGGCTGTCTGCCGAATTTCGTGATCATGGCTGCCTCCGACGAAGCCGAAATGGTCCACATGGTGGCCACCCAGGTTGCCATCAACGACCGCCCGAGCGCGCTGCGTTATCCGCGCGGCGAAGGCCGCGGCGTCGAGATGCCGGAAGTCGGCATTCCCCTGGAGATCGGCAAGGGCCGCATCGTTCGCGAGGGCAAGAAGGTCGCGCTGCTGTCGTTCGGTACCCGCCTCGCCGAGTGCGAGAAGGCGGCCGACGAACTCGCCGCCCACGGCCTCTCCGCAACCATCGCCGACGCGCGCTTCATGAAGCCGCTCGACGAAGAGATGATCCTGAAGCTCGCACGCGAGCACGAGATCCTGCTCACCATCGAGGAAGGCTCGATCGGCGGCTTCGGCTCTCACGTCATGCAGCTGCTCTCCGACAACGGCATGCTGGACGGCGGCCTGCGGATGCGCGCGATGATCCTGCCCGACGTGTTCCTCGACCATGACTCGCCGGCGGCGATGTACGGCCGCGCCGGTCTCGACGCCAAGAGCATCGTAGCCCGGGTGTTCGAAACCCTCGGCAAGGATTACAAGACCGAGACCGTCAAGCTCGCGTAATCCGTCCGGGCGGCGCGCACGCGCCGGCAAGTCCATGATCATCTATCTGGCAGGTCCTGACGTGTTCCTGCCGGATGCCGTAGAGATCGGCCGCCGCAAGGCCGAGATTTGCGCGAGCCACGGATTGACCGGGCTCTATCCGCTCGACAATGCGGTGAACCTCACAGCTGCCGGGGCGTCCCTCACCATCTTCAAGAGCAACGAGGCGATGATGGAGTCCGCCGACGCCATCATCGCCAATTTGACGCCGTTTCGCGGCCCCAGTGCCGACGCAGGCACAGTCTACGAACTCGGCTACATGGCGGGATGCGGCAAGCTGTGCCTCGCCTATTCGAACGATCCCGCATCCTACGTCAATCGGGTGGCGCGGCTGCAGCGGGTGGTAGCGGCGCCGGACGGCCGCCTGATCGATGCCGACGGGCTGACGGTGGAAGAGTTTGGACTGCCGGATAATCTGATGATGATACATGCGCTTGAATTACATGGCGCCCCGCTGGTGACGCCGAGGGCGGCCTCCGAAAACATCTGGCACGATCTCGAATCCTTCGAGGCCTGCGTCCGCCTGGCGGCTGAGCGCGCGCAGAACCGGTCGGGCTTCAATTGACCGGCAAGGACAAAAGCGATGGGCCGGACAGCAAGCGCATCGACGTATTGCTGGTCGAACGTGGCCTGTTCGAAAGCCGGGCGCGGGCACGCGCGGCGATCGACGCCGGCCTCGTGATCGCCGACGGCAAGCCGGTCGCGAAGGCCTCCGAAATCATCCCGGTGAAGGCGCAGCTTTCGGCGCAGCCCGCGCATCCTTACGTCTCGCGCGGCGGCGTCAAGCTCGCCGGCGCGCTCGAGCACTATCCGATCGAGATCGAGGATCACGTCTGCCTCGACGTCGGCGCGTCCACCGGCGGCTTCACCGAGGTGCTGCTTGCCAACGGCGCCAGCCTGGTGTTTTCAGTCGATGTCGGCCACGGCCAGTTGCATCCCTCGCTGCAGGGACATGCCAAGATCGTCTCCATGGAGGAGACCGACATCAGGAGTTTTGAGGGCAAGCGCCTGCCGGCGCGGCCCGATGTCATCGTGATCGACGTCAGCTTCATTTCGCTGAAGGCGGTGCTGCCGGTGGCGCTGTCGCTGGCGGCGGCGCCGATGCATCTGCTCGCGCTGATCAAGCCGCAGTTCGAAGCGGCACGAAAGCACTCCAAACGCGGCATCATCCGCAACGCGATGGTGCATCAGGAGATCTGCGACGACATCGCAGCCTTCGCGGCTTCGCTCGGTTGCACCGAGATCCAGGTGTTCCCGTCCTCGATCTCCGGCGGCGACGGCAATATCGAGTTCTTCATCGGCGCGCGCCGTGGCTGAAACAATCACCATCGATCATGTCGGCCACCGCGGCGATGGCGTGGCGCTCGCGAACGGGCACGGCGTCTACGTGCCCTATACACTTGGCGGCGAGACCGCCGAGGTCGAAGCCACCGACAACGATCCCGAACGGCGGCGGCTGGTCCGTGTCATCAAGCCGAGCGCGGAGCGGATCACGCCGTTCTGCGATTATTTCGGACAGTGCGGCGGCTGCGCCATCCAGCACTGGCAGGCCGATGCCTATCGCACCTGGAAGCGCCGCATCGTGGTCGACACGCTGGCGCAGTCCGGTATCGCCTGCGAGGTCGCCGAGATCGTCGACGCCCATGGCGCCGGCCGCAGGCGCATCACCCTGCATGCCCGCCGCGGCACCAACGGCGAGCTGCGCATCGGCTTCGCCGCCGCAGGCAGCCACGCGATCGTTGCGATCGCGGATTGCCCGATCCTCGATCCGGGATTGCACGGCGCACTCGACGCCGCCCGCGCAGTTGCCGAGGCGTTGAAGCCCGCCAACAAGCCGCTCGATATCCAGATCACCGCGACCGGCAGCGGCCTCGACATCGACGTCCGCGGCTCCGGGCAGGTACCGACCGCTGTCATCGCAGCCCTCTCGCGGATTGCCGAAACACACCGGCTGGCGCGGCTGACGCGCCATGGCGAGCTGGTGCTGATGCGCAACGCCCCCGTCGTCACGATGGGCAGCGCGCAGGTTGCGCTGCCGCCCGGCTCCTTCTTGCAGGCGACCGCGGCCGGCGAGGAGACGCTGGCCGCGCTGGTGCAGGATCGCTGCAAGCGCGCAAAACACATCGCCGACCTGTTCTGTGGCGTCGGACCGTTCGCGTTGCGGCTCGCCGCGCGCACGCGCGTGACCGCTTTCGACAACGATGCCGGCGCGGTGACGGCGCTGCAGAAGGCTGCGACCGCGACCAAGGGCCTGAAGCCGCTCAAGGCCGAGGCACGCGACCTGTTCCGCCGCCCGCTGATGCCGCAGGAATTGCGCGACTACGACACGGTCGTGTTCGATCCGCCGCGGCAAGGCGCGCAGGCGGTGGTGACCCAGTTCGCGGCCAGCAAGGTGCCGACCGTCGTCGCGGTGTCCTGCAACGTCGCAACGTTCGCGCGCGATGCGAAAATCCTGATCGATGGCGGCTATCGGATCGAGGAGGTCACCCCGGTCGACCAATTCCGCCACACCGCGCATGTCGAGCTGGTGGCGCGGTTTTCGCGCTGAGCAGGCGGGATGGATGAGAGCCTAACAAACCGATCGCTGAAATCGTAGGATGGGTGGAGCGAAGCGATACCCATCATTTGGGTCGAGGCAAGGATTGATGGGTTTCGCTTCGCTCTACCCATCCTACGGTAGTGGCGCTACCGCCCCCACCTGTCCTGCCAGATCTTCTCGCCGATCAGGCAATTGACCCGCGGCTCCTTCTCGGCGACGGGCACATGGCGCGGCTCCGGGGTGCGGCCGGCGACTTCGAGCAGCAATTTGGTGCGGATCGCCTCCTTGAATTTTTCGCGATCCTTGATCGTCACCACGAAGGAGCCGGGGCCGCCGATCACGCAGTCTTCATAGTACCAGTCGAGATTCTCGATATCCATCGTGGAGTAGGACGGCTCCTTCACCATGATCGGGAGGCCGTTGATGACGATGCCTTTGTCCAGCGCCGCTTCGCGCGCCGGCGTGATCGGCATCCCGTTGTTGTTGGGCCCGTCGCCGGAAATATCGATCACGCGCCGCAAGCCGCGATACGGATTTTCGTCGAACAGCGGCATCGCGAAATAGATCGCGCCCGAGATCGAGGTGCGCGAGGCGCGGCGGACCGGCGTCTTCAGGATCTCGGCCGAAACCGCGTCCGCGGATTCGGGGCCGTCGATCACTCGCCAGGGGATGATGACCTTCTGGTCGTTGGAGGCGGCCCATTCGAAATAGGTGATCGCGATCTTGCCGTTCGGGCCGGCCTTCAGCGCTTGCAGAAACTCCCTGGAAACGATCGCCTGCGCGTAACCTTCGCGCTGGATCGCGAGCTCGTCCATGTCCATCGAATAGGAGACGTCGACCGCGATGATCAACTCGACATCGACGCTCGGGGTGGATTCCTTTTCAGCCAGCCGATGGCCGGACTGTGTTGCCGGCGCGGGCGCGGCAGCACCGGCCACATCGCCGCCGGCAAGCATGCCCGCGACAAGCACGGCTCCGATCGAGACATACCAGCGCATCGCGGCCCTCCCGTCGTGTGAATGTCATCGTGACACGCAAATCAGGCGACGAAAAGCGCGAACATCAATCGCTCTTCACATTCAGTTCAAGCGTCGCTCGCCATGATTTGGGCGATGATCGCGTTGCGCGCCGTGCTGCTGCCGCAATGAGCCCGTGCAAATCGGCTGGTTCCAACGACGGGCGAAAGCCGGTATTGTTACGGGATAACCGCGAAGGAGGTGCCGGGCGATGCCCGATACCGTCATCAAGCCGAAAGCCAGGACGAAGACCAAGGTCGAGCGGCCGCGCCTGCACAAGGTGATCCTGGTCAACGACGACTTCACGCCACGTGAATTCGTCGTCACCGTGCTCAAGGCCGAATTCCGCATGACCGACGACCAAGCCTACAAGGTGATGCTGGTTGCGCACCAGCGCGGCGTCTGCGTCGTCGCCGTCTTCGCCAGGGATATCGCCGAGACCAAGGCGACGCGCGCAACCGACGCCGGCCGCGCCAAGGGATATCCGCTGCTGTTCACCACCGAGCCTGAGGAATAGCCCGCAGTCACCATTCCGCCGGCTGTACGGGTTGCGTCCGCCGCTCCGCCGCAATGTCGGCGACAACGGCTCCCATCACCAGCGTGCCTCCGACCAGCGCGCGGACCGACGGCACCTCGGCAAACGCCAGCCACACCCAGAACGGCATCAGCGGTGTCTCGAGGGTGGCGATGAGCGACGCCTGTCCTGACGGTAACAGCCTGGAGCCCAACGTGAACAGCGTCAGGCCCAATCCGACCTGGCAGATCCCGAACAGCGCGAGCACGCCGAGGTTCGCCGCTGTGACCGATCCGAGCCCTTGCGCGAAGGGAATGCTGACCAGGCTGCCGAGAAAATTCGACAGCGCCGCAGCCGCAACCATCGAGGTCTCCCGGTGCCTGCGAATGGCGACCGTCATGATGGAAAGCGCGAGCATCATCAGGCAGGCCAGCCCAATGCCCCTGTAATCGCCAATGCCGCCGGCGCCGCTGACGGTGACGACCACCCCCGCGAACGCCACCACGCTGGCCAACAGCGTCCGCGGCCGCACCGTCTCCCGAAGCCATATCCAGGCGATCGCGGCGGCGGCAAACGGCTGGACCGCGATGATAACAGCGACATTGGCGACGCTGGTGAGCTGCAAGGCCGGAATGAACGTCACCATCCCGACAGTCGAAAGGCCGGCTACCAGCCATCCGCTTGGGCGCATCGCGATGAGGTCGCGAACGCCGCGGCGGCCTTGCATGACGACCAGCACCAGCGCGATCACGCCACCGCCGAACAGCCCACGCCAGAACAGGATGGTCCAGGAATCGAATTGAAGCAGCCGAGTGAAGAACGGCGCGGTACTCCATGCCACCGCCGCCGCAACGATGAGTGCGACACCGGTGCGGTGCTGGGAGGTAACTTCCGGCATTTCGCCTCTAGGACTCGTTGAGATGTGGTCGAACGGCGACGGGACACTGTTCCCTATCCCCATTCTTACGGCAGCCTGCCTCCGCAGGGACACACTGCCAAAACATCGAAAACAACCCCATGCAAAGGAGCCGGCTGCTGCCGGCGCTCGACAAGACGACTTGACACGTCGGGCAACTCAGCGGCATTATTCCATTATTCCGAAATCACGCAAAGTGCCCTCGCCCCGGACTGCCCTGCCGCAAGCGGGGCGAGGTGAAGCGAGGGCTTTTGCTCGATTCGATGTAGTGGCAGCTGCGCTAGCCCGGGGCCGCGCGCGACGCCTCGTCGGCCAGGCCATAGACCCGCTCGGCCTTCGCGAATCCGGCAATCGGAAATTCGCCGAGATCGCTCCAGCCGCCGTTGCATATCCCGGCGAAGCCCTCGGAGGCGACCACGGTGCGGCCGAGACGGCCGGCGATCTTTTCCAGCCGCGCCGCGAGATTGACCGCCGGACCGATGCAGGTGAAATCGAGCCGGTCGCCGCCGCCGATATTGCCGTAGAGCACGCGCCCGACATGCAGTGCGATGCCGAAGCGAAAGCGCTCGACCGCCTCACGATGGGAAAACTGCAGCGCCGCGACGCTGGCGCGGGACTCGCGCGCCGCTTCGAGCACCCGTGAGCAGACCTGCGCTTCGTCGCTGACATATTCGTCGACCGGAAACACCGCGAGCAGGCCGTCGCCCATGAATTTGAGCACCTCGCCGCCCTGTTCGCGGATCGCGGCGACCTGGCAATCGAAGTAGAGGTTGAGGATCTCCACGATCGTCTCGGCTGGCAAGCGGTCCGACAGTGCGGTGAAGCCGCGCAAATCGGACAGCCAGATCGCGGCATTCATCGTGTCGGCATGGCCACGCCTGATCTGGCCGCCGAGAATCCGCTCGCCGGCACGATTGCCGACATAGGTATCGAGCAGCAATGAGGCGGTGCGGCGCAGGGTGACGATCTCGATGTAACGCGCCAACGGAACCGCGATCGACCGCAGCGCGTTCAACTGTTCTTCGGTGAAGCCGCCCGGCTGCTTGGTGGTCCAGCTCGACGCGTTGACGAAGCCGTCGGTATTGATCAGCGGCAGGGCGATGTAGTCGGTGACGCCTTCCGCGCGCAGGTCCTCGATGATCGGAAAGCGCGCGCTCGCGGGATCGTCGAGCCGCGCCCTCACTTCAAGTCCCTGCTTGAAGACGGTCGAAAGCGGGCTGGCGATGAATTCCGGGGCGTTCTGGATGTCGTGATCGACGGTGCCCAGTTCGACCTCGGCTCCAGGCTTCCAGAGAAAATTGCGGCCGTAAATCTCGGGATGCAGGGTACGAACGAAGACGCCGACGCGCCACAGCGGCAGACCGGCCCGGACCAGGCGTTCGCAGCATTCCGCCATCATCTGCGGCGGTGTGGGCGCCGAGCGTGCGCCGCCGATCATCCACTCGTTGATGTCCCGCAACTCCGACACGTTCATGGCAGTCCCTTAAGGCGAGCGCCCGTTCTGGCAACCACCACTATATAGGGGTCAGCGCCCGGTCTGCCCGCGATCGCGCAGAAAATGATCGGCCAGCACGCAGGCCATCATGGCCTCGCCGACAGGCACGGCGCGGATGCCGACGCAGGGGTCGTGACGGCCCTTGGTCAGGATGTCGGTGTCGGCGCCCTTGCGGTCCACGGTCCGCCGCGAGGTCAGGATCGAGGATGTCGGCTTCACCGCAAAGCGCACCACCACCGGCTGCCCGGTCGAGATGCCGCCGAGGACGCCGCCGGCATTGTTGGACAGAAACCGCGTGCCCTCATTGCCGGTCCGCATCTCGTCGGCGTTCTGCTCGCCGGACAATTCGGCGGCACCGAAGCCAGCACCGATCTCGACGCCCTTCACCGCATTGATGCTCATCATCGCCGCGGCAAGGTCGCTGTCGAGCTTGGCATAGATCGGCGCGCCGAGTCCGGCCGGCACGCCCTCGGCTGTGACCTCAATGACAGCGCCGATCGAGGAGCCGCTCTTCCTGATACCATCGAGATAGCTTTCGAAGAACGCCGCCTTGTCCTTGTCCGGGCAATTGAACGGATTGCGGGCGATCTCGTCCCAGTCCCACTTCTCGCGGTCAATCTTGTGCGGGCCGATCTGAACCAGCGCGCCGCGCACCTTGACCTCGGGCATAACCTTGCGCGCGATCGCACCGGCAGCGACGCGGGTCGCGGTTTCGCGGGCCGAGGAACGGCCGCCGCCGCGATAGTCGCGCAGGCCGTATTTCGCCTCATAGGTGAAGTCGGCGTGGCCGGGGCGAAACTTGTCCTTGATCTCGGAATAGTCCTTGGAGCGCTGGTCGGTGTTCTCGATCAACAGCGCGATCGGCGTGCCCGTCGTCACCTGCACACCGGTCTCCGGATGCACCATCACGCCGGACAGGATCTTCACCGCATCCGGTTCCTGGCGCTGGGTGGTGAAGCGCGACTGGCCGGGACGGCGGCGATCGAGATCGTGCTGGATCTCCTCCACGCTAAGCGGGATCAGCGGCGGGCAGCCATCGACCACGCAGCCGATCGCAACCCCGTGGCTTTCGCCGAAGGTGGTGACGCGGAACATGTGGCCGAAGGTGTTGAAGGACATTTGCTCGCTGGGTGCACGTCAATGCTGACTTGTCGTAACGCGCGGAGGCACTGCGGTCAAACAACTACGCCGTCATTCCGGGGCGATGCAAAGCATCGAACCCGGAATCTCGAGATTCCGGGTTCGCCCTTCGGGCGCCCCGGAATGACGGCGTGTGGGAACACGGCGCTCTTAACTATATTTCCGCAGGTCCCCGTCGTCGAACACATAGACCGCGCCCTGCTCGATGCTCAGGTCCGCGGCACTTGCCGGGGTCTCGAAGCCGAGCGCCACCATCAGCGCCCGCGCCGTGCCGCCATGGGCGACAGCGACCGTGGCGGAGGTGACCGAGCGGTACCAATCGGTCATCCGCTCCTGTACGTCGACGTAGCTCTCGCCACCGGGCGGCGACATCGTCCATTTCTCGACCTGGCGCCGCGCATAGAGCGCGGGGTCGGCGGCTTGCGCCTCCTTCAGCGTCGAACCCTCCCACGCGCCGTAGCCGATCTCGCGCAGCCGACTATCGAGCGCGTAATCGCTCGGCGGCAAGCCGAGCTCGGTGCGCGCCAGCTCCATGGTCGCCCGCGCCCGGATCAGCGGGCTTGCGACGAATGACAGCGCGGCGGTGTCATGACCGTCGCAGGCGAGCAGATCGGCGAGGATGCGCCCGGCATGGGCCGCCTGACGGCGGCCAAGATCGTTCAGCGCGATGTCCTGCACGCCTTGCAGCCTGCCTTCGGCATTCCACGACGTCTCACCGTGGCGGATGTAATAGATCGTGGGCACCGGCATGGCTCTGGCAGGCTAGTCCTTCGCCAGCGTGACATCAGGCGCGTCGAGCCGCTTCATGCCGACGACGTGGTAGCCGGAATCGACGTGGTGCACCTCGCCGGTGACGCCGCGCGACAGGTCCGAGAGGAAATACATTCCGCTGTCGCCGACCTCCTCGATGGTCACGTTGCGGCGCATCGGCGCGTGCAGCTCGGTCCATTTCAGCAAATAGCGGGAATCGGCGATCCCGGCGAAGGCCAGCGTCTTGATCGGCCCCGCCGAGATTGCATTGACGCGGATGTTCTTCTCGCCGAGATCGGCGGCGAGATAGCGCACGCTGGCCTCGAGCGCGGCCTTCGCCACGCCCATCACGTTGTAATGCGGCATCCACTTCTCGGCGCCGTAATAGGTCAGCGTCAGAATCGAGCCGCCGTCGGTCATCAGCTTCTCGGCACGCTGGGCGACCGCGGTCAGCGAGTAGCAGGAGATCAGCATGCTCTTGGTGAAATTTGCCTCGGAGGTCTCGATATAGCGGCCGTCGAGTTCGTCCTTGTCGGAGAAGGCGATCGCGTGCACGACGAAGTCGATCTTGCCCCATTGCGCTTTCACGGCATCGAACACCGCGTCGATGGTCGCAGCTTCGGTGACGTCGCAATGGCCGAGCAGGACCGCGTCGATCTCCTTGGCCAGCGGCTCGACCCGCTTCTTCAGCGCGTCGCCCTGCCAGGTCAGCGCGACCTCGGCACCGGCGGCGTGGCATGCCTTCGCGATGCCCCAGGCGATCGAGCGGTTGTTGGCGACGCCGAGGATCACGCCGCGCTTGCCCTGCATCAGCCCTGACATCTGCGACATGAGGTTTCCCGGGTGTCCAATCACGCTGCGAATTTTCCGGTCTGGGAGGTACACCAGCACTCTGGCCGGGTACAGTCCAAATTGGCGTCGACTAACGCCGGTTGCGCAAATCCGCACAGCCGGAATAGTCACGCAATTTGGGTGTTATGTTTGGCAAGGCGCGGCCAAGACCATCCGCGCCGAGACCATCTGAAGACTGGTATGCATGACCGCGTTTCGTCAAAGTGTCGAAGCCATGATCCCGGCGCTCCGCCGCTATGCGCGCGCGCTCACGCGTGATGCCGACATCGCCGACGACCTGGTGCAGGATACGCTGGTGCGCGCGCTGCGCTCGGAGCGGCTGTTTCTCGGCGGCGACGTCAGGAGCTGGCTCTATACGATCCTGACCAATCTGAACAAGAACCGCCGGCGTTCGCTGGCGCGGCGGCCGACCATCATGCCGTTGCTCGACAACAATGCCGATGCCAGCGGCACCGAGGCGGAGGGGCGCGACATCGCGCGCGCGCTGTCGACGCTGGTGGAGGAGCAGCGCTCGGTGCTGCTGCTGGTGATGCTGGAGGGACTGAGCTACCGCGAGGTCGCCGACATCCAGGGCGTGCCGATCGGCACGGTGATGTCCCGCCTCGCCCGCGCCCGAGCCCATGTCAGGGCGTCGCTGGACGGCGAGCGCCCGGCGCTCAGGCGGGTGAAATGACGATGACACGGTGCGCAGTGGCGAGCGTTATGCATATCAGAACAAGATTTGGACGATATCTGAACAGGATTTGGCAGAGACGACTGAAATGACCGATCCCAACATCCCCGTCACCGAAGACGAGCTTCATGCCTATGTCGACAACGAGCTGCCGGCCGAGCGCCGCGGCGACGTCGAGGCGTGGCTCGCGGCGCATCCCGACGACGCGGCCCGGGTGCAGTCGTGGCGCGCGATGGCCGAGGCGCTGCATGCGCGCTACGATCAGGTGCTGGACGAGACGGTGCCGAAGCGGCTCGAGATCGAGCGGCTGGTGCGCCAGCCGCGGCGCTGGGTCTATGGCGCGATCGCGGCAACGCTGGTCGCTTTCATCGCCGGCGGCGGCGCCGGCTGGGTCGCCCGCGGCGCGGCTGCCACGCCGTCGACCTTCCAGAGTTTCACGGTCGATGCGCTCGATGCGCATCGTCTCTACGTGGTCGAGGTCCGTCATCCCGTCGAAGTGCCCGGCAGCGAGCGTGACCATTTGCAACAGTGGCTGACCAAGCGCTGCGGCTGGGACGTCCGCGCGCCGGAGTTGGCCGGGCTGAAGCTGGTCGGCGGCCGGCTGCTGCCCGGACCGAGCGGGCCGGCATCGTTCCTGATGTATGAGAGCACGTCCGGCGAACGCTTCACGGTCTACACCGCAAAGGCGGAGACCGAGGCGACGCAGATGCGCTACTCTGTCCATGGCAGCGATGGCGCGCTGTTCTGGGCCGACCGCGGCGTCGCCTATGTGGTCTCAGGCGGCAGCGACCGCGGGCGTCTGACCCAGGTCGCGCAGGCGGTCTACGACCAGATGGAAAAGAGCGGCGGATGATGCCCGTAATTCTACGGGAATCTGCCGCTCCGGACGCATGCAATTGCAGTGAGTGAATCCAGCCTCACTCAGCGTCCCAATTCCGACATTGAAAATTTCGAATCGCGACATTGGCGCGTCTCAATATCGCACCGGATGCTCACGCGAATATGATCCGCGCCCGATCCGCCGATCGGCGCACGCGGCCTCGATTGGGGTTTGGTACCGCGCTGGTCCCCCTCTCGAGGCCGCACTTCTCTCTCCGCCGTCCCGACATCTGCGCGCCGCAGAATCGGGACCGACGGCCTGTCATCCTTTGACGCGCTCACAATGCTGTCTGTCTACCCCGGCAAAGTCCGGGGCAGCTCAGTTTCGCATCTCGAGCGCGTTTTCGGCGGTCAGCCGAGATCGCTGCGCGGATTGTAGGGGTGTTGATCGCGCCACGTTTGCATCAATGCCTCGAGGTCGGCATCGTTCCCGTCGGGAAGGATGATGCGGGTGGTGACGTAGAGATCGCCTGATACGCCTGCCTTCGGCAGACCCTTGCCCTTGAGGCGGAAAATGCGGCCGCTCGAGGTATTTTTCGGGATCGACAATTCGACCGCGCTGCCAAGCGTCGGCACGCGAACCTTGCCGCCGAGCACCGCCTCGTACAGCGTCACGGGCAGATCGACCCTGAGATCGTTGCCGTCGACCTTGAAGAACGGATGCGGCGCGATCGAGATCGTGATCAGGAGATCGCCGGGCGGATGACCCTGCGCGGTCTCGCCCTGCCCCTTCAGCCGGATCTGCTGGCCGGCGGTGACGCCTGCGGGAATCTTGACGTTGAGCTCGCGCCCGGTCGGCAGCCGGACGCGCTTCTCGCCGCCATTGACCGACTCCTCCAGCGTGACAGTCATGGCGACGGAAAGGTCGAGGTCGACCCCGACCCCGCCACCCTCGAACTCGAACGGGCTGGCGCGCCCGGTGCGGGCGCCGCCGCGATTGGCGTTGCCGAACATGCTGTTGAGAATGTCCTCGAAGCCGCCGCCAGCCATGCCACCCGGACCGGCGCGGAACGTGTGGGACTCGAATCCACCAGGACCGGCACGGCCACCCGCGCCGCCGCCGGGAAAACCCTGGAAGCGCGGCTTGCCGTCGCCATCGATCTCGCCACGGTCGAACTGCTTGCGCTTGTCCTCGTCGCCGATGATCTCGTTGGCGGTGTTGAGCTCCGCAAAGCGGTCAGCCGCCTTCGGGTCGTTTTTGTTGCTGTCGGGATGATGCTTCTTGGCGAGCTTGCGATAGGCGCTCTTGATCGTCGCGGCGCTGGCGCTCCGCTGCACCCCCAAGACCTCATAGGGGTCGCGCATCCGTCACGTCTCCTTTATGGGAAAAACAGTCCTGAATTCGGAACCCATTGGGCTCACTTCGCTTACATCTGGGGGCTCAGTGGCATTTTTGCAACTGGTCCGGCGTCCCAATTCAGTTACGGACGCCGCTGGCCGGCCGCTCAGGACTTTCTCCACGGCTTCAAACTATGAATTTCCCACCGTCCCTGTCCACCCTTGCAAGCGGCGCCCTGCAGCCAGCTCTCGGTGGCTCCATTGACGTAGCTCGCAAGGAAGTCCCGGCAGGTCCGGCCGTCCTCGCCCGAATAGGCCTCGGCCAGCGGCGTCACCGAGCCGCGCGCGCCGGTCTCGGGATTCTCCCAGGGCTGGCTGGCGTCCTTGTCGCCCTTGGTGAGGACGTCGGAAGCGGCGTTGCGGGCGAAGGCGAGATCGCCCTCGGACGGCAACTGCGCGTTCGCCTTGGTCGGGCTGATCGATCCCGTCACATCCTTGTCGTCCATCTTGGCGAAAGCATCGTTGCGCGACAGGCTGCAGCCGCCCGCACCGACGCCGATGAGAATCAATGTAACCACCGCGCCCGCGGGGCGGATCGCCGATATGCCAACGCGCGCCCATGTCCTATATAGGGCTGATAACGCGTTCTGGGACGCGGGCGAATGCAAATCGGAACCCCTGACATGACCGACACGACCTCCATCAAACACCCGGCACCGTTAACATCGGGTGATTTTACCGCAGCGGAGGATCCGTTCGCCCTGTTCGGCGAATGGTTTGCGGAAGCGGTCAAGTCCGAGCCGAACGATCCGAACGCGATGGCGCTCTCGACCGTCGATGCCGACGGCCTGCCCGACGTCCGGATGGTGCTGATGAAGGGCTTTGATGCCGATGGCTTCGTCTTCTACAGCCATATTGCCAGCGCCAAAGGCCGCGAATTGGCCGCAAATCCTAAGGCGGCTTTACTGTTTCACTGGAAATCGCTGCGCCGGCAGGTCCGCGTCCGCGGGGCCGTCACGCCGGTGAGCGAGGCCGAGGCCGACGCCTATTTCGCCACCCGGCCGAAACAGGCGCAGATCGGCGCCTGGGCCAGCAAGCAGTCGCAGCCGCTGGAAAGCCGGTTTGCTTTCGAACAGGCGATCGCCAAGGTCACGGCGAAACATCTGATCGGCGAGGTGCCGCGCCCGCCGGGCTGGAGCGGCTGGCGCATCACACCCTCATGCTTCGAGTTCTGGCACGACCGTCCCTACCGCCTGCACGACCGCATCGAATTCCGCCACGACGGCGCGGGTCCGACCTGGTCCAAGGTCCGGCTCTATCCGTGATGATCACAGCCTGAACGACGCCGACCCGAAAGACGCCGACCTGAAAGAAGCCAACCTGAAAGAAGCAATGTCCCCTCCGTCCAACGCGCCGCGCCGTACCCTGCTCCTCACTGGCGCCAGCCGCGGCATCGGCCACGCCACTGCCATCCGGTTTGCCTCCGCCGGTTGGCGCGTCATCACCTGCTCGCGGCATGCCTTTCCGGAAATTTGCCCCTGGGGCGCGGGACCGGAAGATCATATCGAGGTCGATTTCGGCGACCATGACGACACGGTTCGCGCGATCTCGGAGATCCGCAAACGGCTGGTGAACGACGAGTTGCACGCGCTGGTCAACAATGCGGCGATCTCGCCGAAGGGACCAGGTGGCGCGCGGCTCGGCACCATGGACACCGATGTCGAGACATGGCTGCACGTGTTCCGCGTCAACTTCTTCGCACCGATCATGCTGGCCCGCGGGTTGATCGATGAGCTTCAGCACGCCAAAGGCGCGGTGGTGAACGTCACCTCGATCGCGGGCTCGCGCGTGCATCCATTCGCCGGCGTCGCTTACGCGACCTCGAAGGCGGCGCTTGCTTCGCTGACACGGGAAATGGCGTCCGACTTCGGCCGCGTCGGCGTTCGCGTCAATTCGATCGCGCCGGGCGAGATCGACACCGCGATCCTGTCGCCCGGCACCGAGAAAATCGTCGAGCAGCAAATCCCGATGCATCGCCTCGGCACGCCGGACGAAGTTGCCAAGATCATTTACGTTCTCTGTACGGAAACCAGCTCTTACGTGAACGGTGCGGAAATCCACATTAACGGTGGTCAGCACGTCTGAGAGTTGGATAGGCCGTCATTGCGGGGGAAGGTTGCTGCGAAGCGATCCCGGCCGCCGCCGCGGCCGTCTGTCCGGATTGCTTCCACTGCAGGTGCAATGAGGCAACGAGGCTGCTGCCCCTAATCCGCGTAGAACCTGCGCGGCTTTTTCTCAAGCGGCTGCAGCGCGATGTCGTTCAACGCGCTGGAGCATTCGTCTTCGTTCTCACCATCGAGCAACGCAGCGTCACAGTAGCGGCAAAGCCTCGGCGAGATCGCCTGTACCTTGCCTCCTGCGCGGTCCTGTTGATAGCGCGCAAAATCGATGACGTTACGCCGTGGCGTTATGATTTTCTCAACCATTGCTGTCCTCCGGCTTCGAGGCGGGCGTTATCGCAGACAAGTTTCGCCCAAACGTTCAGCGCAACGCTCAAATTTTAGCAGAGGAAATGAGGCAGCCGCCCCAATCCCAAAACGTGACGCCCCGGATTCTTGTTTGACGCGTTTTCTTCACGCGAACCGGTATCCACTTCGCTCGAAAACGCTATCTACAGCCACTTCTTCCACTTGAAGAGCCAGTACGGCACGATCGCCGCAGCCAGCATCATGATCAGCGCCAGCGGATAGCCGTGCGCCCATTCGAGTTCCGGCATCACCTTGAAATTCATGCCGTAGATCGAGGCGATCAGCGTCGGCGGCATCAACACGACAGCCATCACCGAGAACAGCTTGATGATGTTGTTCTGTTCGAGATTGACGACGCCGAGCATGGCATCGAGCACGAAGGTGATCTTGCTGGAGAGATAGGACGCGTGGTCGGTCAGCGAGGCCACGTCACGCTGCATGGTCTTGAGTTGCTCGCGCATGTCCTTTGACCATTTCATGCCTTCCATGACCGCTGAGAGGAAGGTCACGACGCGACCGATCGAGACCAGGCTCTCGCGGACCTTCGATGTCAAATCGCCCTTGCGGCCGATCTGGATCAGGATCTGCGAATATTGCTTGGCGTGGCCGTGGCGCTCGCTTTCGGGCTCGAAGATGTCGTGGGAGACCTGATCGACGTCAGCGCCGGCGCGTTCCAAAATGTCGGCGCAGCGGTCGATCACGGCATCGAGCAACTCGACCAGCACCATCTCGCCGGTGATCCCAGGCGCGCAGGCCCGCGCCAGCTTGTTCTCGACCAGCGCGAACGGTTTTGGTGCGTCGTAACGTACCGTTACCAACCGGTGGCCCGACAGGATGAAGGTGACGGCCGTCGTGCGCGGCATGTCGGTGTCGGATTGACACATCAGCGTCGCCGTCATGTAGCGCGCGCCGTTCTCGATATAGAGGCGGCTGGAAATCTCGATCTCCTGCATGTCCTCCCGGGTCGGAACTGCAATCCCTGCCAGCCTCTCGACCGCCCGGTCCTCCTCCCCGGTCGGGTTCACCAGATCGACCCAGACCGCGGTATCGGGCAGTGCCGCGAGGTCGCCCACGGCGGCCTTCTTGAGCGAGACATCGGAAGGGACGAACACCGATAGCATCAGGAACTCCACGAAACAGGCGGGCAGGCAGGGAGGCAAGCGACAGACAGGTCCTTGGGACTTAGCGCGATTCTGGCAAGCGCTTCATGACCGGCGGATTAACCGGGCATCCATATTTGTGGCGGCCAGGTGGCGGTGACGTGGCGCCAGTTCGGCGACCGTTGCCTGTTTGCACAAAATTCGGCCCGGCACCAGAAACTTGCGGCAAAAAAGCCACAGAGCATGTCCCGCAGCGCGGGAGGGGCATCTAAACGCTGGGAATAATGAGGGGTTTCGGCGATAATGCCATTACTGGAATCGTGGCGTTTGGGGCGCAATAATGGCGCTTTAGGGCGCGGGTTTTCGATTGGACCGTATCATGTCGCTCAAAGTTACTTTCGGAATTCTGGCCGCGGGCCTGATGTTGTCGGGCTGTATGCAGGCCACGACCTATGAGGCAACCAACACCTCGACCTTCAAGCCGCACGACAAGGAACTGCTGGCCAAGAGCAGCTTCGTCCAGACGCCGGTCGCTGAGCCGTTCCGTCGCGCCATCGTCGAATATCACCGCAAGGAAGTCCCGGGCTCGATCGTGGTCGATTCCGACAACCACTACCTCTACTACGTGCTGAATGACGGCAAGGCGATCCGCTACGGCATCACCGTCGGCGAAGAAGCGATGGCTTGGTCCGGCATCGCCAAGGTCGGCAGCATGACCGAGTGGCCGGCCTGGCATCCGACCCCCGGCGAAATCTCCCGCCTCGGCGTTCCCACCTTCGTGGCACCGGGTCCGGACAATCCGATGGGCTCGCGTGCGATGTACCTCTACTCGGGCGGCAAGGACACGCTGTTCCGCATTCACGGGACCAACCAGCCGGAATATATCGGCGCCTCGATCTCCTCGGGCTGCATCCGCATGACCAACGTGGATGCCATCGACCTCTACAACCGTGTCAAGATCGGCACTGTTGTGGTGGTGTTGGAGCCGAAGCACGGCGACTCGCCGTACAATTCGCAGATGGCGCTGCAAGGCGGCGGCGGCAATAACACGGGCGCCGGAGCCACGGCCTACTGATCCGTCAGGCTATCACGAACGCATTCAAAAGCGCCGGTTTTGCCGGCGCTTTTTCGTTGGTCGCGTATGCTGGCGAGTAGCAAGTAGAAAGGGAGAGCAGCCACTGCTCTATTCGCCATTCCCTATTCGCCCTTCTTCGCCACCTCCCGCGGCGGCGCCTCCTCCGGGCGTTCGGCCGGCAACAGCGGTGCCGTCTGCGGCAACGGGTCGTACACGTTCCACTGGCAGATCCGGTAATTGCTGCGCCGTTCCATCAGGTCGAGATGGATGTGGTCCTCGTGGTACCAGTCCGAGCCCGGGCCGAGTACGGTGGAGAAACGCGCACAGACCGAACGCAGCACGCTCGCACGCAAGACGCGCGGCACGCTGCGATCGGTCAGCGAGATCGACGTGCCATTGGCGAGCTTGAAGGCGCGGACGTCGAGCGCATTGGCGCGGCCATGCTCGGAGAGCAGTGCGCCGACGACGCGGTTGCGGCCGCGGCACTCGAACGAGTCGAAATTGTCGAGGCCGCTGATCGTACTCCCCAGCCCCTGCGCGATCGGTGCGATGTCGGATCGAACCCAGTCGGCGATTGCGGCTGCCATCTTGCAGCGGAGGATCGCCGCCGGCGTCACCGCGACCTTCCGCTTGTCCGGCAACACGATCGCTTCCAACCGCACCAGATCCTCGCCGCCGCAACCGCCGGCACCATGGATGTCGGGAATGCTTGGCGCGATCGCGATCTCCTCGGTCAGCGCCTGCCGACAGGCCGAGAGCTGAGCCGCGGCAGGCGCCGGGGGCTCGGCAGGCTTCACTGCCTCGGCGGGTTTGGCGGTCTCCGGAGGGCCGGCCGTCCCGGCCGGCGCCTGCGTCTCGGCTGCAGGCTCCTCGGTCGCCGCCGGTGCCTCGGCCGGGCGGGGCTTGGGCAGCGGCACCACGTGGCGCGCGGTGGCCCGCGGCTTCGTCGGCCGGCCAAACAGGTCATCCCAGGGAAAGGCCACCGGCCGGCGCGCCGCCTCCGCCGGCTCGGCCTGCATGCCAAGCCAGAGCAGGGCCATGGCAGCGGTAACCATTGCCGCGCCCCCGCGGCGAAACGCGCCATCAGCCCATTTTCGGCTTGCTTTCTCCGCGCTACAGTTCATGTCAATTCCGTGATGTCACTACCGGCCGCCCAAGATGCCGGTGGATCATGCGCGAGGATCGAGGAGGAGTGTGCGTATGCTTGGCTTGATGCAAGACTGGCCGTTGCTGTGTCACAAGATTATTGAGCACGCCGCGAAATATCACGGCACGCAGGAGGTCGTGACCCGGTCGGTCGAAGGTCCGATTCATCGCACCAACTACGCCGAAATCCACGCCCGCGCACTGAAAGTCTCGCAGAGCCTGGAACGCGATGGCATCAAGCTCGGCGACCGCGTCGCCACTATCGCCTGGAACACCTGGCGCCACCTCGAGGTCTGGTACGGCGTCATGGGGATCGGCGCGATCTGCCACACCGTCAATCCGCGGCTGTTCCCGGAACAGATCGCCTGGATCGTCAACCACGCCCAGGATCGCATCGTCATCACCGACCTCACCTTCGTTCCGGTGCTGGAGAAGATCGCAGGCCAGCTGCCGAGCGTCGAGCGCTACGTGGTGCTGACCGACAAGGCGCATATGCCGCAGACCACGCTGAAAAACGCGGTCGCCTATGAGGACTGGATCGCGGCGTCCGACGGCAAGTTCCAGTGGAAGACCTTCGACGAGAACACCGCGGCGGCGATGTGCTACACGTCGGGCACGACGGGCGATCCCAAGGGCGTGCTCTATTCGCACCGGTCCAACGTGCTGCATGCGTTGATGGCCAACTCGAAGGACGCGCTCGGCACTTCCGCCGCAGACACAATGCTTCCGGTGGTGCCGTTGTTCCATGCCAACAGCTGGGGAATCGCCTTCTCCGCGCCTTCGATGGGCACCAAGCTCGTGATGCCCGGCCCGAAGCTCGACGGCGCGTCGGTGTATGAGTTGCTTTCAACCGAGAAGGTCACCCACACCGCCGGCGTGCCGACGGTGTGGCTGATGCTTCTACAGCACATGGCCGCCAACAACCTCAAGCTGCCGGATTTGCAGATGGTGGTGTGCGGCGGCTCGGCGATGCCGCGCTCGATGATCAAGACCTTCCTCGACATGGGCAGCCAGGTGCGCCACGCTTGGGGCATGACCGAGATGAGCCCGCTCGGCACCCTCGCGACCCTGAAGCCGCCGTTCGACACACGCACCGGCGAGGAACGGCTCGACATCCTGCAGACCCAGGGCTACCCGCCATACGGCGTGGAGATGAAGATCACCGACGATGCCGGCAAGGAGCTGCCGTGGGACGGCAAGACCTTCGGGCGGCTCAAGGTCTCTGGCCCCGCGATCGCAAAGGCCTATTTCCGGGTCGATGCCAACATCCTCGACGAGGAAGGCTTTTTCGACACCGGCGACGTGTCGACGATGGACGAACACGGCTATATGCGGATCACCGACCGCTCCAAGGACGTGATCAAGTCCGGCGGCGAATGGATTTCGTCGATCGATCTCGAGAACCTTGCCGTCGGCCATCCGGCGGTCGCGGAAGCCGCGGTGATCGGCGTCCATCACCCCAAATGGGACGAGCGGCCGCTTCTGATCGTGCAGCTCAAGCAGGGCCAGAATGCCACGCGCGAGGACATCCTGAAGTTCATGGACGGCAAGATCGCAAAATGGTGGATGCCCGACGATGTCGCCTTCGTCGACGGCATTCCGCACACCGCGACCGGCAAGATCCTCAAGACCGCGCTGCGCGACCAGTTCAAAGACTACAGCTTCCCGACCGCTGCGGCGTGACGGCTTTCTTATCCTCCCCTGGAGGGGGAGGATCGGTTCGCATGGAGCGTAGCGGAATGGGAACCGAGGTGGGGTGATCTCTCCACATCGGTACTGTTGGACGCGGAGAGACCGTCACCCCACCCCGCCGCTCATTTCATTCGCGTCGACCCTCCCCCTCCAGGGGAGGGTGAAGACTGCCCATATTCCCTTGAATTTGCCGCAGGTCCATGGTCTCACACGGGCAGGTCTCGGCGGCATTGGTCGCCCGGCACATTGCAACCGGCAGATTTTTCGACGATGGCGCGCAGGTTTTCCGCTCCCTACCAGCAGGAGCCCGTGTCCGGTCTCGCCACCTGGTCGCGCAACCTCGCCATCTTCTCCGTCGTCGCGGTCGCGGTCTCGATCATCATCGTCCGCTTCGGCTTCCTCGAGGTGAAGCCGGCGCTAATGACGTTCTTCGGCGCGCTGGGCTGCGCCGGCCTGTCGATGCTGGTCGGCCTCGCTGCCTTCGCCGCGATCTGGCAGAACGGCACCCGCGGCATGGGCCGGATCCTGCTCGCACTGATGATCGATGTCGTCGTGCTCGCCTACCCCGCCTACCTGACCTATCAGTACCGCAAGCTGCCGCGGATCTACGACATCACCACCGATCCGATCGACCCGCCGAAGTTCGAGGCGCTGGCGCGGTTGCGTACCGGCGAAGGCACCAATCCGGCCGCCTATGCCGGCCTCTATTCGGCTGAGCGGCAGCGCCTCGCCTACCCCGATATCGAGACCGTCGAACTCGAGGTTCCGGTCGACCGCGCCTATGAGGCGACGCTGCGGCTGGTCAACCGCCGCAAATGGCTGGTCATCGACGAGCGCGCGCCGCAGCTGCCGCGCCGCATCGGCCGGATCGAGGCGGTGGCGCGGACGCCGATCATGGGTTTCCGCGAGGACATTTCGATCCGGGTCACGACCGACGGCGACGACTCGCGGGTCGATATCCGCTCCGCCTCGCGCTATTTCGATACCGATCTCGGCAGCAATGCCGCACGGGTGAAGAAACTGATCGACGATATCAATACCGCGGTCGACAATGACAACGCCAAGCCGGCAAAGAAGCCGCCGGCCGCGCCGAAGGCACCGGCGGCCAAGACGGTGAAGAAATGACGCGCCAGCGTCATTCCGGGGCATCGCGCAGCGATGAACCCGGAATCTCGAGATTCCGGGTCTGGTGCTCACGCACCATCCCGGAATGACGTTTGGGTAGAGCTCCGCCCCCTACGCCAATCTATACGTCCCACCGATCACCGGATCGCCGTCCGTCGCCACGATCCCGCGCGCAACCAGATCCTCCAGATGCGCCAGCACGGAATAGCCGGCGGCATTGGCGAGCCGCGGATCGAGGCCGATATAGATCGCGCGCACCATGGTCGGGATGTCGGCCTCGCTCTTGCCGAGCCGATGCAGGATCGAGGTCTCGCGCGCGCGGCGATGACGCGTCAGGAAGCGGACGAAGCGCGGGCCTTCCGGAATCTCCGGACCATGGCCTGAGAAGTATAGTTGCTCGGGCCGCTGCTCCAGCCGCTCCAGCGAGGCCATGTAGTCGATCATCGAGCCGTCGGGCGGCGCCACGATCGAGGTCGACCAACCCATCACATGGTCGCCGACGAAGTTGATGCTGCGCTCGCCCCAGGCAAACGCCAGATGATTGGCGGTGTGGCCGGGGGTGGCGACCGCTTCCAGTGCAAACCCTGCACCTTCGATGACGTCGCCGTGCTTGATCTGCACGTCGGGGCGGAAATCGCGATCGGCGCCGGATTCCGGATTGTGCTTCTCGCTCTCGAAGCGCGGCCGCGAGGCGCGGTGCGGGCCCTCGGCATAGACGGGCGCGCCGGTCGCAGCCTTGATCCGCGGCGTGTTCGGCGAATGGTCGCGATGGGTGTGGGTGACCAGGATATGCGTCACGGTCTCGCCTTTGACCGCATCGAGCAGCGCCTTCGCATGCGCCTCGTCATCGGGACCGGGATCGATGATCGCGACCTTGCCGGTGCCTACGATGTAGCTGACCGTGCCGGTGAAGGTGAACGGGCTCGGATTGTTGCAGAGGACGCGCCGCACGCCGGGGCGGATTTCTTCGACCACGCCGGGCTTCAGCGGGAAGTCGCGGTTGAACGGGATGTCGTCGTTGTCGGCCATGGGGGTGACTACTCCAACGTCGTTCCGGGGCGTCCGCAGGACGAACTATGGTGCGCAATTGCGCACCTGAGAACCTCGAGATTCCGGGTTCGCGCTTTCGCGCGCCCCGGAATGACGATGCAAGGATTTACGAAAACGCCTGGATGCCGGTGATCGCGCGACCGAGGATCAGGGCGTGGACGTCGTGGGTGCCCTCGTAGGTGTTCACGGTTTCCAGGTTCGCGGCGTGGCGCATCACGTGATATTCGATCTGGATGCCGTTGCCGCCGTGCATGTCGCGCGCCACGCGGGCGATGTCGAGCGCCTTGCCGCAATTGTTGCGCTTGACGATCGAGATCATCTCCGGCGCCATCTTGCCCTCGTCCATCAGGCGGCCGACGCGCAGTGAGGCCTGCAGGCCGAGCGCGATCTCAGTCTCCATGTCGGCGAGCTTCTTCTGCACCAGCTGGGTGGCGGCGAGCGGCCGGCCGAACTGCTTGCGGTCGAGCGTGTATTGGCGGGCGCGGTGCATGCAGTCCTCGGCGGCGCCGAGCGCGCCCCAGGAGATGCCGTAGCGGGCGCGGTTGAGGCAGCCGAACGGCCCCTTGAGACCGGAAACGTTGGGCAGCAGCGCGCTTTCCGGCACCACCACATTGTCCATCACGATCTCGCCGGTGATCGAGGCGCGGAGCGAGAGCTTGCCGTCGATCTTCGGCGCCGAGAGGCCTTTCATACCCTTTTCCAGGATGAAGCCGCGGATCTGGTTGTCATGCGCGGCCGATTTGGCCCAGACCACGAAGACGTCGGCGATCGGCGCGTTCGAAATCCACATCTTGCTGCCGTTGAGCCTGTAGCCGTCGGCGACCTTCTCGGCGCGGGTCTTCATGCCGCCAGGATCGGAACCAGCGTCCGGCTCGGTCAGGCCGAAGCAGCCGACCCATTCGCCGGTCGCAAGCTTGGGCAGATATGTCTTGCGCTGGTTTTCGTCGCCATAGGCGTAGATCGGATACATCACCAGCGAGGTCTGCACCGAGTTCATCGAACGATAGCCGGAATCGACGCGCTCGATCTCGCGCGCCACCAGGCCATAGGCGACGTAGCTCGCATGGGCGCAGCCATATTCCTCGGGCAGCGTGACGCCGATCAGGCCGAGTTCGCCCATCTCGTTGAAGATCTCGCGGTCGGTCTTCTCGTCCAGATAGGCCTTGGTGACCCGCGGCGCCAGCTTGTCCTGCGCATAGGCCCGCGCAGTGTCGCGGATCAGGCGCTCGTCCTCGGTCAACTGGTCGTCGAGCAGGAATGGATCATCCCACTGGAAGCTGGCCGCAGCCGGTTTGTCCTTGGCCTGGGGGCGCACGCTCATGAAACTTCCTTTCGCATCTGTCTTCAGAATTTGGCGGATAAATTAAAGCGCTATGCTGCAAAGCGCAATTGAATTGGGATCATTGTCAGTCCGGGGCATCGCGCAGCGATGAACCCGGAATCTCGAGATTCTCGGTGCGCAACTGCGCACCTGAGGGTTCGATGCTCACGCATCGCCCCGGAATGACAATTACTAAGTCTCGAGTTTCTCGTTGGACAGGATCTCGATGCCGAAGCCGGACAGGCCCTTATAGTCGTGCACCGACGACGTCAAATGGCGGATCGAGGTGACGCCGAGATCGCGCAGAATCTGCGCGCCGACACCGACCTCGCGCCACTGCTTGTTGCGGTCGGCCTCCGCGCTCTTCGCCTCGCCGACGGGCTGGACCGGAACGCCGGCGGCGCCATCGCGTAAATACACCAGCACGCCGCGGCCGGCCGTCTTGAACTGCCGCAGCACGGCTTCCATCCGCGCCGGGCCGGTGAAGAGGTCCTTCACGATGTTGGGCTTGTGCAGCCGTGTCAGCACGCTCTTGCCGTCGCCGATGCCGTTATAGACGAAGGCGGCATGCATGATCTCGTCGAACGGCGAGCGGTAGGCATAGCCCTGCAGCGGCCCGATCGGGCTCTCGGTGGTGAAGGTCGCGACACGCTCGATCAGCTTCTCGCGCGCCTGGCGATAGGCGATCATGTCAGCGATCGTGACGTGCTTGAGCTTGTGAGTGGCGGCGAAATTCGCGACCTGCGCGCCCTTCATCACGGTGCCGTCGTCGTTCATCAGCTCGCTGATGACGCCGACCGGCGGCAGGCCAGACAGCCTGCAGAGGTCGACCGCGGCCTCGGTATGGCCGGAGCGCAACAGCACGCCGCCGTCGCGCGCGATCAGCGGGAAGATGTGGCCGGGGCGCGCAAAGTCGTTGGCGCCGGCATTGGGATTGGCGAGCGCGCGGCAGCAGGAGGCGCGCTCCTCGGCCGAAATGCCGGTGCCGCCGTCGGGCTTGTAGTCGATCGACACGGTGAAGGCCGTGGTGTGGTTGGACTCGTTGTGCGCCACCATCGGATCGAGCCGCAGCCGCCGCGCGTCCTCGCTCGTGATCGGCGCACAGACGATGCCCGAGGTGTGGCGGATGATGAAGGCCATCTTCTCCGCCGTGCAGAACGACGCCGCGACAATCAGATCGCCCTCGCCTTCCCGATCGTCATCGTCGGTGACGACAACGAGTTCGCCCCTCGCAAAGGCTTGCAGCACTTCCTGGATCGTATCGGCCATTGTCCTGACATCTCATTTATTTGCAGGCAGTGGATTAGCCGGGTTCCGAACCGCGCGCCAGTATCATTATGCAACCCGCCATGCGTCCAGCAGGCATACCAGGACGGTGGCACGGGTCGCCGCCAAGCCCTTAGGGCAACACCTCGTGCCGGTCGCTGAGCTGGACGTCGATCTCGGCACGCTTGTCGTCGAGCAGGCCGGCGTCGGCGGCCTCGATCACGGTATAGAGCTCGCCGGCGTCGCTGATCCGGGTCACCGTCACGTAGTTGGCGCCGGCAGCATAGAGGTCGTCGACATCGGCCAGCAGATCCGCGGTTGCGACGATCTTCGCGGACGGGTTCAGGTTGCGGACGTGCCGCACCAGCTTCTCGTTGTTGGCGCCGACCAGCAGGAAATCCGGCACGCTCAGGATGATGATCTCGGCATTGCCGATGCCGGCATGCACCAGCGTGTCGACATTGCTGATATCGCCATAGATCACGTGCAGGCCGCGATCCGAGAGCGTGCGGAACACCAGCGGGTTGAAGTCGATGACGCTGATCTGCTCGAGCAGCGACTGGTTCTGCCGCTCGATCTGGCTGAGCAGCGCGCTCGCCGCGCGAAAAAAGCCGAGGATGACGATGCGCCTGATCTCGCCGTGACCGCCCTCCTGCCCGCTTTCACCCTCCCGAACCTGATCGAGGTCGCGCAGGCCGATCCGTTTCAGGGGACCGATCAGGCCGCGCACGATCTGGTCGCTGCGGCCCATCGCGAAGGTCGAGAGCACCGCCAGCACCACGAAGGCGAACGAGGCCGCGTTCGCGGTTTCGGTCGCGATGTGATTGGCGGCAACCCCGGTCTGGATCACCACCAGCGAGAATTCGGAAACCTGCGCCAGATTGATCGCCGGCAGCAAGCTAGCGCGCAGGCCCTGCTTCATCAGATAGAGCGGTGCAAACGTCGTCACCAGGCGACTTGCCACCGTGAACGCCGCGATCACGAGCGCAAGCCCGATCACCGAGAGACCCGGAATCGGGATCGTCATGCCGAGCGCGACAAAGAACAGCGTGATGAAAAAGTCCCTGAGCGTCGTGACCTTCGCGGTGACGTCGAGCGCATAGGGGAAGGTCGACAGCGAGACGCCGGCGACCAGCGAGCCCATCTCGCGCGACAAATGCAGCCGTTCGGCGATCTCGCCGATCAGGAAGCACCAGGCCAGCGCGCCGAGCAGCACCAATTCGGGCCGGCGCGCGATCTGGTGGAACAGACGCGGCAGCACGTAACGACTCAGCACCAGCGCGGTCGCGACCAGCACCGCGACCCGGGCGATCGACAGCAGCACCACGCTGATCTGCAGATTGTCGAGGCTCGGCTGCACCGCGAGGAACAGGATCGCGAAGATGTCCTGCAATACCAATACGCCGAGCGTGATCCGCCCCGGCAGCGTATCGAGCTCGCGCTTCTCGTAGAGCACCTTGACGATGATGACGGTCGAGGACAGCGCGCAGGCGATGCAGAGATAGAGCGCGTCGAACTTGCCGCCGCCGATCGATAGCCCTACTCCCGCAAAGAACAGGATACCGATGAGGCAGCCGCCCAGCAGCTGGCCGGCGCCGGCGAACAGGATCACCTTGCCGGCACGGACGATCTTCTTCAGGTCGATTTCCAGCCCGATCATGAACAGCATGAAGATCAGGCCGAGCTCGGAGATGACGCTGATCGACTCCTGGGACTTGACCCAGCCCATGCCGAATGGACCAATGAAAAAGCCGGCGATAAGGTAGGCCAGGATCAGCGGTTGCCGGGAGAAATGGGCCAACAGCCCGAGCCCCCAGGCAAACAGGATGCAGAGCGTGATATCGCGAATGAGTTCGTGCATGCGTCAAGATTTCCTGTAGCTGCAACCTAGGGGGAAGAGCGTGAGGATCAACCAAGCAATGTGTCACATCCGCGCAGGCGGCATTTTTTTGGGTGTTCTCGCCTGCCTGCTCGCCACGCACATCGGCGACGCCGTCGCACAATCCGCCGGATCACTTGAGCAGAACTTTGCGAATTCGCTGACCACGGTGCCCTCGGAGCCTCTCACCGTGTCAGGAGCATTCTATGTGCCGGTCTATTCCAGCGTGGCGATGAGCCAGGGCAAGCTCAGGGCCGATTTCTCGGTAACCCTGAGCGTGCACAACGCATCCGAGACCAAGCCGCTGGTGCTGAAGCGGATCGCCTATTTCGACACAGCAGGCAAGATGGTGGAGAGCTACCTCAAATCTCCGGTCGCACTAAAACCGTTCTCGACCGTCGAGATATTCATCGCCACCACGGATACCCGCGGCGGCACCGGCGCCAACTTCGTGGTCGATTGGACGGCAACGAACGAGATTGCGGAACCGGTGGTGGAGGCGCTGATGGTCGGCGGCGTCGGCGCCGGACACTATGCCTTCATCAGTCAAGGCCGGCCGGTCAAATTGGTCGGCAAGAACTAACTTAGGCAAGAACTAACTCAAGAATGGCCGCAACAGGCCTTCTCAACGAAAAACAAGACGGAGCGAAACAGCCATGGCCACCTCACCCCAGTTCGACTTTGCGCCCCTGCTTCCGGCCGGCCTGCCCGCGCCGGCCGCGCGGTGGACCGGGCTTGCAAAATACAGCTTCGTCGGCGGCAACAACGATCCCGAGCAGGTCCCGGTCGACGGACTGCTGGAGGCGGTCAGTGCCGTGCTGAGGCGCGACGGCCGGAATCTCGCGACCTACAACCTCGCCCACGGGCCGCAGGGCTATATGCCCTTGCGCGAATTCCTGCGCGAGAAGCTCAAGCGCGACGCCGGCATTGCCTGCACGCCGGATGAGATCATGATCGTATCAGGCTCGCTGCAGGCGCTCGATCTGGTCAATCAGACGCTGCTTGCCAAGGGCGACACGGTGCTGATCGAGCAGGAGACCTATCAGGGATCGCTGAACCGGCTGACGCGGCTCGGCGTCAACGCGGTCGGCATTCCCCTCGATGGCGAAGGCATCCGGATCGACGCGCTGGCCGCCGCGCTTGCCGATCACAAGCGGCGCGGCGTCACGCCGAAATACATCTACACGATCCCGACCGTACAAAACCCGACCGGCTCGATCCTGCCCAAAAGCCGCCGCGCCGAGATGCTGAAACTTTCGCAGGAATACGGCGTGCCGATCTTCGAGGATGATTGCTATGCCGATCTGATCTGGAGCGGCGAGCGGCCGCCGGCGATCTACGCCATGAGCAAGCATGGCGGCGTAATCCATATCGGCTCGTTCTCCAAGTCGATCGCGCCGGCGCTACGTGTCGGCTTCATCGTCGCGCCCTGGGAGATGATGTCACGGATGCTGGCGCTAAAGACCGACGCGGGCTCCGGCGCGCTGGAGCAGATGGTGCTCGCCGAGTACTGCACGCCACATTTTGCCACCCACGTGCCCAGGCTGACGCGAGGGTTGCGTGCAAAACTCGACACGCTGATGGAGGCATTGAACGAGCAGTTCGGCACCGCGGCCGAGTTCGAAGCGCCGAAAGGTGGCATCTTCCTCTGGGTCAAGCTGCCCGACAATGTCGACACGCTGAAACTCTATCAGGCGGCGCTGGCCGCCGGCGTCTCGATCAATCCGGGACCGGAATGGTCGACCAGCAAGGCCCATTCCGGCAGCCGGCTGCGGCTCTGCTTCGCCAGCCCCTCACATCAGCAGATCCGCGAGGGCGTCGCCGTGCTCGCGGAGGTGTGCCGCAAGGAGTTCGGCGTGCCGGCGCGAAGCAGCAACGTGGAGAAGCGGGTGTAGGGATCCATCCACGCAAGCCGAAAATACCGTCCCTGAACAACCGTTCAGAAAACTCTTCCGATTTCCCAGGAACGTTCCCATCGCTGCGCTGTTTCATTCTCGCTCAATTGAGGAGGACAAGAGATGAAGAAGTTTGGTTTGATTCTTGCGGCGCTCGGCGCGCTTGCCGTTGCGGTGCCGTCGATTGCCAGCGCCGAAACCGTCATGATTAAACACGGCGGCTACCATCATGGAGATCGCGGCCGGGACGCCCGCGCCGAGATGCGCCATGATCGCGGCTGGCACGGTGACCGGCACCACCATCTCGACCGGATGATGGGGATGCGAAGGCATCGCCACTAACGGCATTGCCACGAACGAACGACACCACGGAAAATGGCTCCTCACGGAGCCATTTTCTTTTTCGGTGGCGCCAATTTGTAGGGTGGGCAAAGCGCAAGCGTGCCCACCATCACCAGCCGTGCAAGCATTGGTGGGCACGGCGCAAGAGCGCCTTGGCCCACCCTACAACGTCAATCCCAATCAGGTGCAAAACCCGGATTGACGCAGCGCTTGTCCTTGGGCAGCGCGGCGATCGCCTTGCGGTCGTCATCGTCGAGCTTGACCTTCAACGCATCGAGATTGGCCTGCTGGCTTTCGGCACGCGAGGCTTTCGGGATCGCCACGACGCCGTCCTGGTCGAGCAGCCATTTCAGCGCCACTTGTGCTGCGGTCGCATCATGCTTCCTACCGATCTTCGTCAGCGTCTCGTCGGTGGCAAACCGTCCCTGCGCCAGCGGGCAATAGGCGACCAGCGGGATCGATTTCGCGGCGAGATATTTTCGCAGCGGCGTCTGGTCCAGCATCGCGTGATACTCGACCTGGTTGCAGGCAATCGGCGCCTGGATGTCCTCGACCGCTTTTTTCAACAACGCCGTCGTGAAGTTCGCAACGCCGATCGCGCGGGTGCGGCCCTCCTCCTTCAGCTTCATCAGCGTCTCGAAGACGGCCGGCAGGTTCATGCTCCGCGACGGCCAGTGCACGAGATAGAGGTCGACGTGGTCGAGACGCAGTTTCTTCAGGCTGGTGTCGAAGGCTTTTCGGATCGCATCGGGCGCCAGATTCTCGTGCCAGACCTTCGTGGTCACGTGCAAATCCTTGCGCGCCACTTTGGAAGCTGCGATCGCGGCCCCGATCGGCTCCTCATTGGCGTACATTTCGGCGGTGTCGATATGCCGGTAGCCGAGCCCGAGCGCGCTCTCGACCGCCGCGCGGCCGGCATCCCCCTGCATGCGGAAGGTGCCGAGCCCCAGCCGGGGCACGCTGATGCCCTGTGTTTGCAGATTTTCCATGGATAACTCCTGAAGAGATGCAGGCCACTGGGGGGATCAGCGGCGTCACACGAACAATCGATTGCGGGACGTGATGAAATGGCAGGGCTGCCGGTGCGTAACTTGCCTGCAAATCCGCCGACAGGGCAAGATATCCGCCATCAAGATGTCGCGACTGAAATTGGTCGCTCAGATGTGCTGCGCCATGATCTGGCCGGGCCGCGCGTCCGGCCGTGGCGGGATATCGACCGACCAGAGGTCGTGGTTGTCGACGTCCTTCAGCGTCACCGTCATCACGGAGGTTTTGCCGTCGATGTCGACGCGGCCGAAGAATTGCAGCCCGAAGCACGGCGCAAGGTTGTCTCCCTGCTCGGCGCTGCAGCCCTTCTGATACATCGACTTGGGACCAAAGGTGTTGTCGAGTTCGCCCGGCGACCAGGTGCCTGCATGCAACGGGCCGGAGACGAATTCCCAGAACGGCTCGAAATCCTGGAACACCGCGCGGTTCGGGTCGTAGTGATGCGCGGCAGTGTAGTGCATATCAGCAGTAAGCCACACTGTGTTGCGGATGCCGGCGCGTTTCATGAATGACAGCAAATCGGCGATCTCGTGCTCGCGCCGCGAGGGCGGCCCGTCGCCGAGCGCGACCGCATCCAGGCTGATCAAGCCGATCGGCAGATCCGCCGCGATCACCTTCCAGGTCGCATCCGACGCCACCAGTTCGCGCTTCAGCCAGGCGAGCTGGCTCTGGCCGAGAATGAACGTCTGGTCCGGATCGCCCTCTTTGTTCCAGGTGGAATCGCGGTAGGAGCGCATGTCGATGACGAACACGTCGAGCAGCGGCCCATAGGCGATCTTGCGATAGACCCGGCCGTCGCGCTCCGGCATCAGCCGCATCGGCATGAATTCGTGGAAGGCGCGGCGCGCCCGCGCCACCAGCTGTGACGTCCCATCCTGATCGTAGCCCGTCGCATCAGTAGTGCCGATCGGCGACCAGTCGTCGGCCACCTCGTGATCGTCCCATTGCGCAAACATCGGCACTTCCGAATGGAAGGCGCGGAAATTATCGTCGAGCCAGTTGTATTTGTAGTTGCCGCGAAACTGGTCGAGGCTGTGCGCGACGACGGATTTTTCCTCAGTGACGATGTTTCGCCAGACTTCGCCGTTCGGGAGTTCCAGCTTCGACGGCACCGTGCAGTCGGCATAGATGTGATCGCCGGAATGGATGAAGAAATCGGGGCGCTCGTTCAGCATGGTACGGTAGCTGCGCATGCCGCCGCGCGCGGGATCGATACCCCAGCCCTGACCCGCAACATCGCCGGACCAGACGAACGAGACCGAACGCCGATCGACCGGCGCGGTGCGAAAACGTCCGACGCGGCTCTCGCCGGCGACGCCATCGTGATCGTCGAAGCGCACGCGATAGAAGATATCCTGACCGGGCGGGAGACCATCGAGCAGCAGTTTTGCGGTGAAGTCGCGGTCGGGCAGCGCGTCGGTCGACGTCGCGCGCAGGATATTCGCGAAGCTTTCGGTGGTGGAGCATTCCACTTGCATCCGCGCCGCGCGATCGGCGCGCGCCCAGATCACTGCGGAATCAGAGGCGACGTCGCCGGACTGGATGCCGGCAATCTGCGGGCGATCCGCGGCACGGCTGAGATAAGGTCGTGCAAGAGAGCCCAATCCCGCCAACGCGGCCGTAGACGCCGAGCGTACCAGGAGCTGACGCCGGGTGAGACCTCGCATCCGCGCGGAAATCGCTATCGCCATCGAAAGACCTTCGTCGAATCACGACGAAGGTTTTGCCTGCGCTGCTTGACTCCCGGCTTACGGTTTTACGACAGCGGGATGACTCTCGGGAGGGCCCGAAAGCCGAGCGCTCGAAGCCGAACCCGTCACCCTGAGGAGGCCGCGAAGCGGCCGTCTCGAAGGGCGCACGGCCCGATGTGGCCGCGCATCCTTCGAGGCTCGCTCCGCTCGCACCTCAGGATGACGGGTCTAATCTGAGCGCCTCACCGCCGCCAGCCACAGATACCGCCGGACTTGCACGGCCAGGTCTGGATCCGGATATCGCGTGCTTCCGCATCGAGCGGGTTGGTATGCCGCCGCGCGAGCTTTGCACGCGCGGGAACGCGCGCGATCTTGCGCGGCTGCTCAGCCGGCGCCATCACCCTGGTCGTACGCACCGGCTTCCGCAGCTTGACCTGCGGCTGCACGACCTTTGGCTCAACGCTCGCCTGCGCGTCATTGCGACGCTCGGAATTCGCCTCGACCGCCACCGGCTCAAACTGCGCCGGCGGACCGAGCCGCTTCGGCGACAGCACGGCCGTGGACAGATCGAGGCCGAAGAATTCGCTCGGTCGGTACTCGTCAGCGAACGCCACGCCACCCAACGCCAGGAGCACGGTACAAACGGCTGCAACAAAAGCACTTTTCAGGACCATGAAACGGCCTCCTGAAATCACTCAAAGGGAACATCGATCATGTAGGAACCCGGCCGCGCAAATCCAACCGATGCTGCGGGCAGGGTTACCAGTCAACCATGACTTCAGCGGAAGGTTCCCGTAAGGCCCCTCCGCGCTACTCGGCAGCCTGCGCCACCGGCTGGCCGATCGCGCTTTCCAGCCGCGCGCATTCGGCGCGGTAGCGAGCGACACCGGCTTCCTTGATGTGGCCATAGCCGCGCACGAGATCGGCCGTCCTGGCCAGCGCGGTCAAGCGCGGCAGATCGACCGTCTTGCCGTCGAGATGACGCAGGATCATCGCCGCATAGTCGACCGGCAATGCACGCTCCATCTTCCGCTCTGCGGTGTAGCCGAAGATGTCGAACGCGGTGCCGCGCAAGCCCTTCAGCCGCGCCAGCAGACCGAACGACTTGAACACCCATGGGCCGAATTCGCGCTTCCGCAGATGCCCGGTGACGGGATCGCGTTGCGCCAGCAGTGGCGGCGCGAGCAGCACCTTGAGCCCGGAATCGCCCTCGAACTGCTCCTTCAGCGCCCGCGCGAACTCACCATCGGAATAGAGCCGCGCGACCTCGTACTCGTCCTTGTAGGCCATCAGCTTGAACAGGCCCTTTGCGAAGGCCTCGGTCAGGTCCTGCGAGCCGGGAGCCGCCGTGGACTCGGCGGCGCGCACACGCGCGACGTCGGCGAGATAGCGCTTTGAGTAAGCCTCGTCCTGATAGTCGACGAGGGTTTTGGCACGAAGCGCGATGGCCTCGTCCAGCGACCGCTTCACGGGCGTAGCGCCTCCGCTCTTGAAGCGCGCGGCGCTGACAACGCGCGGCAAATCGTGCGCAGCAAGCCGCCCCCACGAGAACGCCGTCTTGTTCATCTCGATCGCTGCGCCATTGAGCTCGATCGCCTTCAGGATGGCTTCGAGCGACAGCGGGATCGCGCCGCGCTGGAACGCGAAGCCGAGCATGAACGAGTTGGTCGCAATGCTGTCGCCCATCAGTGCGGTCGCGAGACCTGTGGCATCGAGAATGTCGAGATCGCCAGGCGTCACCGCGCCATTGAGCGCATCGCGCATCGCACCGGCTTCGAAATCGATATCCGGGTCGATCACGAAGCTTGCGGTCGGCAGCAAGTCCGCGTTGACGACGGCGCGGGTGACGCCGCGTTCGGCCCGGCTCAACGCCGGAACGCTGGTGGCGACGACGAGATCGCAACCGAGGATCAGATTGGCGTTGCCGGGCGCGATGCGCACAGTCGTGAGCATGTCGGTGGCCGGCGCGAGCCGGACATGGCTCATCACGGCGCCGTTCTTCTGAGACAGACCGGTAAAGTCGAGCGTCGAACAGGCCAGGCCCTGGACGTGCGCGGCCATGCCGAGCAGCGCGCCGATGGTGATGACGCCGGTGCCGCCGATGCCGGTGATCAGGATGTTGTAGGGAGCGGCGAGCGAAGTTGCAGGTGGCGTCGGCAGATCGGCGAACAGCGCCTTGGGATCGGCCGCGGTGCGGTCAGCCTTGCGCAGCTTGGGATCCTGCACGATCACGAAGCTCGGGCAGAACCCTTCGACGCAGGAGAAATCCTTGTTGCAGTTCGACTGGTCGATGCGGCGCTTGCGACCGAACTCGGTCTCCAGCGGCTGCACCGAGACGCAGTTCGACGCGACCGAGCAATCGCCGCAGCCGTCGCAGACGCGCTCGTTGATGAAGACGCGCTTCGGCGGATCCGGATAGAGCCCGCGCTTGCGGCGGCGGCGCTTCTCGGCGGCACAAGTCTGGTCGTAGATCAGGACGGTCAGGCCCTTGATGTCGCGCAGCTCGCGCTGCACGGCATCGAGCTCGCGGCGATGATGCACGGTGACACCAGCGGGGAAATAGTTTGCCGGATATTTGTCCGGTTCGTCGGAGACGACCACGAGCCGTTTTGTTCCCTCAGCCGCGACTTGATGGGCGATCTGCGACACCGAAAAACCGCCCTCGGCCGGCTGGCCGCCGGTCATCGCAACCGCATCGTTGTAGAGGATCTTGTAGGTGATGTTGACACCGGCGGCGCCAGCGGCGCGCAGCGCCAACAGCCCGGAATGGGTGTAGGTGCCGTCGCCGAGGTTCTGGAACACATGCTGTTCGTCGGTGAACGGCGCCTGCCCGATCCAGTTCACGCCCTCCGCGCCCATATGCGAGATCGTAGCAGTGCGGCGGTTCGGCACCGACAGTGCCATGCCGTGGCAGCCGATGCCGGCCATCGCGCGGCTGCCCTCCGGAATTTTGGTCGAGGTGTTGTGCGGGCAGCCCGAGCAGAAATACGGCGTGCGCGCCAGCTTGACGGCACCGGTGCCTTCCGCCGGACGGTCGAACGCCTCGAGCTTGGCAAGCCGCTGCTCCAGCATTGGGCTGCGGTGACCGAGCTTCCGCAGCCGCGCCACCACGGCAGCCGCCACCATGGTCGGCGTCAGCTCGCCTTCGCTCGGCAGCAGCGGCGCGCCGCTCTCGTCACGCTTGCCGACCACCGATGGCCGCTTTGACGCGTCCATGTTGTAGAGGATGCGGATGAGCTGGTCCTCGATGAAGCCGCGCTTCTCCTCGACGACGAGCACGTCCTGCAAGCCCTCGGCGAAGGCCCGCGCGCCGTTCTGTTCGAGCGGCCAGGTCAGCGCCACCTTGTAGATGCGCAGGCCCAGCGCCTGCGCGTCGGCGTCCGTGATGCCGAGGTCAGCGAGCGCCTGGCGCAGATCGAGATAGGCCTTGCCGGTCGCCATGATGCCAAGCCGCGCCGGCTTCGAATCCAGCACGATACGGTCGAAGCGATTGATACGGGTGAAGGCGGCGACGGCGTCCATCTTCGGACCGTGCAGGCGCCGCTCCGCCTCGAGCGACGGATCCGGCCAGCGGATCGAAAGGCCGCCCGGCGGCATTTCGAAATCGTCAGGCATAATGATCTTGATGCGGTCGGGATCACTGACGATCGAGGCCGAGCTTTCGACCGTCTCCGAGATCGCCTTGAAGCCGACCCAGCAGCCGGAATAGCGTGACAACGCAAAACCCAGAATACCGAGATCGAGATAGTCCTGCAGCGTCGCCGGATTGACCACCGGCATCAGCGCCGAGGCGAACACCTGCTCGCTCTGATGGGCCAGGGTCGAGGACTGGCAACCATGGTCGTCGCCGGCGAGCGCGATCACGCCGCCGTTCGGCGAGGTGCCTGCGGAATTGGCATGCTTGAGCGCATCGAGCGAACGATCGACGCCGGGTCCCTTGCCGTACCAGATGCCGAACACGCCATCGACCTTGGCGCCCGGGAACATGCCGACCTGCTGGCTGCCCCACACCGCGGTCGCGGCCAGATCCTCATTGAGACCCGGCACGAAGGCGATGTCGTGCTCCTTCAAGAAAGACTTCGCGCGCCACAGCGCGTGGTCATACATGCCGAGCGGCGAGCCGCGGTAGCCGGAGATGAAGCCTGCGGTGTTCAGCCCCTGCGCGCGATCGCGTTCGCGCTGCAACATGGGCAAACGGACCAACGCCTGGGTGCCGGAGAGGAAGATTCGTTTCGCGTCTAACCGGTACTTGTCGTCCAGTCCAACTTCCATCAACGCCATCAGTCAGGCTCCCGTCCCGTATGTGCCGCGCCGGTCCGAACCGGTCTCATTATCTGCACATGATCATGCATCAGCATGCACTGGTTTTGCTATGCATGAACAGCCCTGTTCCATGGCCGCAGCACATATCTCGGTGTTGCGTCCGCAAGCCCTTGCCGAACGGCGCCTTCTTTGAAACCTTGGCGGTCAAAGGGAGACTAGGGATGATTACAGTCGAAACCGCGTTCACAACGGAAATACTGGAGAACGGCGATCTGCTGGTGGGTCCCTGCCGCAGCCCGAAACAGATGCTGCAGGCCCAAGTCTACGACTCCCACGCTTCGATTCACGACGATGCAACCGCGAAGAAGCTCGGCTTCCAGGGTGGGACGATCGAGGGCCCCACGCACTTCAGCCAGTTCGCGCCGCTGTGCGAGCGGATCTGGGGCCGGGCCTGGTTCATGACTGGATGCCTGTCCGCACATTACCGCAACCCCGTCTTCGAAGGCGAAGAGGTGCAGGCCCAGATCGAGAAGCCGAAACCGGGCCAGACCGCCTGCGCGATCGGAATGATCAAGCGCGACGGCACCGAGATCTTGCGCGGCACCGCGTCCATTGACGGCGACGGTACGGAGACCGCGCTCAGCCACCGGCTCGGCGAATTGAAGCCGCTGACCGACCCGGTCATCCTCGCCGACATCAAGGTCGGCATGAAGACACCGCGCCAGGCGATCAAAATGGATTTCGACCAGAACATGGGCGACCTCTATCCGTTTTCGCTGGCCGACAAGCTGAAGGTGATCACCGAACCCACGAACTACTATTCGCAGGAGTATAATCCCTGGGGGCGGGCCATCATCCCGATGGAGATGCTCAGCGTGCTGTTTCAGTACCGCGCGCGCGAGGACCGGCTGCCGGTCCGCGGCCCGGCGGTCAGACTGTTCGCGGATCAGGAGATCCGCCTTCTGCGCGGACCGTTGTTCCCGGGCGAGACCTATTGGGCCGAGCGCGAGGTCGTCGCGCTCTCCGGCAGCAAGCGCACCGAGAGCATGTGGGTGCGCACGACAGTGCTCGATGCCGACAACACTGTGGTCGCGACCATGTTGCTCAATGGCGCAAGCATGAAGCAGTCCTACGCCAACTATGACAGCGAGTACAAAGCGCTTTACGGCTGAAGAACAGCCGAATCCCCGCAAGCCGCCGAACCAAGGACAACAACAATGGCCCGCCTGCCCTATCTCGAAGCCGATCAGGTCGCCCCTGAATATCGCGACATGCTCAAGCGCAACACCAATTTGCATAAGCTGCTGGTGAATTCACCTGATATGGCCCGCGCCTTCAACGGCATCGGCGGCTATATCCGTTTCAAGAGCAAGCTCGACCCACGGCTGCGCGAGCTCGCGATCCTGCAGGTCGGCTGGCTGGAGAAATCGGAGTACGAATTCACCCACCATGTGAAGATCGGCAAGGAGTTCGGCGTCACCGACGAGGACATCCAGGGTCTGATGGCGGAAACTGACGGCACACCGTCGAAGCTCGAGCCGCTCGCCAAGGCGATCCTCAAGGGCGCCCGCGAGATGGTCCGCGAGCTTGCGATGTCGGATGCGACCTTCGCCGAGATCAAGACGCACCTCTCCGACGAGCACATGACCGATCTGGTGCTGACCATCGCGTTCTACTGCGCCGTGGTCCGCGTGCTCGCGACGATGAAGATCGACAACGAACCTTATTACAAAGAGGTCCTGCAGCAGTACCCGTTACAGGGAGTGAAGTGAGATGCGGCTGCAAGATCGTGTCGCCATCGTCGTCGGCGCCGGCCAGAGCCCCGGCGAGGGCATCGGTAATGGCCGCGCCACCGCGCTGACCTTCGCGCGCGAAGGCGCCAGGGTGCTCTGTGTCGATCACAATCTGGACTCGGCCCAGGAGACCGTCGATTTGATTACGGCCAAGGGCGGCGCCGCGGTCGCCTTCAAGGCCGACGTCACCAAAAATGCCGACATCAAGGCCATGGTGGCCGATGCGCATACGCGTTGGGGCAGCGTCGATATCCTGCACAACAATGTCGGCGTCAGCCTGTCCGGCGGCGACGCCGAATTGCTCGACATCACCGAGGAGGCGTTCGATCGCTGCGTCGCGATCAATCTGAAGAGCTGTATCCTGGCCGCCAAGCATGTGATCCCGATCATGCGGCAGCAGCAGCGCGGCTCCATCATCAACATCTCGTCGATGGCCGCGATCACGACCTATCCTTACGTGGCCTACAAGGCGACGAAATCGGCGATGATCGCCTTCACTGAGCAGCTCGCCTACCAGAATGCGCAATACGGCATTCGCGCCAACGTGATCCTGCCCGGACTGATGAACACGCCGATGGCGGTCGACACCCGCGCCCGCGAGTTCAAGAAGAGCCGCGCCGAGGTCGAGGCCGAGCGCGACAGCAAGGTGCCGCTGCGTCACAAAATGGGCACCGGCTGGGACGTCGCCAACGCCGCACTGTTTCTCGCATCCGACGAAGCCAATTTCATCACCGGTGTCACGTTGCCGGTCGATGGTGGCGCAAGCGTGCGGCGCGGTTAACCCATGTGATTAGCTTTCAAGCGATTAATGTCTGTGACGACATCACGCGTCGATGCACTTCACGATTCGAAAAAGTTGAAGCATTCCAATGACACGACGATGTGACGGCGCGTCCACATAAATCGAAATCCTGACTCGTTGTGGTCGCACGAAATTCATCTGCACTGGGTATCTGGCACCCTATGAATGCAAACGCGTCGTTTGGCGCGTTTTCTCCAGCGAACCGGTTACCGTTTCGCTGGAAAACACTACGGAAAGTGCCAAGACCCATGAACGAAGAACTCGAACTAAGGCCAGATCAGTGGGATGCCTTGAAGGCCTTGCGGGCTCCCGCAGAAAATCCTTCAAAACTGGGCCGGTTTGCGGTCGAAAGCCTGATTACGCTCGGCTATGTAGCGATGCGGGGCGATTCGTTCGTGTTAACGCCTGCCGGCCGCAAGGTGCTGGTCCGCGGCTCCTCGCAATTGCTGCTGGACCTTGCAGCCTGACCTTTCGAGAAGTTCATGAACGAGAGCTTCAGTTCTGATGGAATCAGAACTGAAACTCTCGATTCTTGTTTTGACGCGTTTTCTTCATGCGAACCGGTTCCCACTTCGCTCAAAAACGCTCTAGCTCGCGGCATCATGCCGCGTGTGCCCTTCCCGGAATTGTCGCCGCGCCGTGCTGCGTCAACGGCTTCATGCCGGTGGCGGCGCGCAGCAGCACATAAAACACCGGCGTCAGGAACAAGCCGAAGATCGTGACGCCGATCATGCCGGAGAACACCGCGACACCCATCGCGCGCCGCATCTCCGAGCCCGCACCGGTCGACAGCACGAGCGGCAGCACGCCCATGATGAACGCCATCGAGGTCATCAGGATCGGCCGCAGGCGCAACCGGCTGGCCTCGATCGCGGCCCGGACCGGCGAGCGCCCGGCGAATTCGAGCTCGCGGGCAAATTCGACGATCAGGATCGCGTTCTTGGCCGACAGTCCGACCAGCACGATCAAGCCGATCTGGGTGAAGACGTTGTTGTCGCCTTTCGAGAGCCAGACCCCGAACATCGCGGCCAACAGGCCCATCGGCACGATCATGATGATCGAGAGCGGCAGCGCCAGGCTCTCGTAAAGCGCGGCGAGCACCAGGAACACCAGGAGGATCGCGAGCGGAAATACCCAGATCCCGGAATTGCCGGCGATAAACTCCTGGTAGGTCAGGTCGGTCCATTCGAAGGCGAAGCCGGGCGGCAGCACTTCCGCAGCAATCCGCGTCGCGGCCTCCTGCGCCTGGCCGGAGGAATAGCCGGGCGCGGCCGCCGCGTTGATGTCGGACGACAGGAATCCGTTGTAGCGAATCGCGCGCTCGGGCCCTGCGCTCTGGCGTATCTTCATCAACGCCGACAACGGCACCATGTCGCCTGAAGACGAGCGCACCTTCAACTGCCTGATGTCGTCGGCGCGCGCGCGGAACGGCGCGTCGGCCTGGACGTAGACCGAATAGGTGCGACCGAATTTGTTGAAGTCGTTGACGTAGTAGGAGCCGAGGTAGATCTGCAGCGTGTTGAAGACTTCCGTTACGGGGACGCCGAGTTGCAGCGCCTTGGTGCGGTCGATGTCGGCAAACAATTGCGGCACGTTGACCTGGAAGCTCGAGAACACGCCGGCGATCTCCGGCGCCTTCTGCATCGCGGCCATGAACGCCGTGGTCGCCCCGTTCAACGCCTCATAGCCAAGGCCGGCGCGGTCCTCGATCTGCAGCTTGAAGCCGCCGATGGTGCCGAGACCGTTGACCGGCGGCGGAGGGAACATGGCGATGAAGGCTTCCTGGATGCCGGCATATTTCTTGTTCAGGTCGGCCGCGATCGCCACGCCGCTGAGCGTAGCGCTCTTGCGCTCATCGAACGGCTTCAGCGTCGAGAACACGATGCCGGCATTGGAGGAGTTGGTGAAACCGGAGATCGACAGGCCGGGAAACGCCACCGAGCTTTCGACGCCGGGCTGCGTCAGTGCGATGTCGCTCATCTTGCGGATCACCTCCTCGGAGCGGTCAAGCGTGGCACCATCCGGCAATCGCGCGAAACCGACGAGATATTGCTTGTCCTGACCCGGCACAAAGCCGCTCGGCACCAGCTTGAACAACACACCGGTCACAGCGACCAGGACCACATAGAGGCCGATCACCGCGGCCTTGCCGTAGATGACCTTGGAGACGCTGCGGCTGTAGTTCTCGGAGGAGCGCGTGAAGACGCGGTTGAAGCCGCGGAAGAACCAGCCGAGCCCCTTGTCGAGGATCCGGGTCAACCGGTCCTTCGGTTCGTCATGGCCCTTCAGCAGCAGCGCCGCCAGCGCCGGTGACAGAGTGAGCGAGTTGACGGCGGAGATCACGGTCGAGATCGCGATCGTCAGCGCGAACTGCTTGTAGAACTGCCCCGTGAGGCCGGAGATGAAGGCAAGCGGCACGAACACCGCGATCAGCACCAGCGCGATCGCGATGATCGGCCCCGACACCTCCCGCATCGCCTGGTAGGTGGCCTCGCGCGGCGACAGGCCGGATTCGATGTTGCGCTCGACATTCTCGACCACGACGATGGCGTCATCGACCACGATGCCGATCGCCAGCACCAGGCCGAACAGGCTGAGCGCGTTGATCGAGAAGCCGAACAGATGCATCACCGCGAAAGTACCGACGATCGATACCGGGACGGCGAGCAGCGGAATGATCGAGGCACGCCAGGTCTGCAGGAACAGGATCACGACCAGCACGACGAGCGCAATCGCCTCCAGCAGCGTGTGGATCACGGCCTCGATCGACGAGCGCACGAATTGCGTGGGGTCGTAGACGATCTGGTAGGACACGCCTTCCGGCATGTTTTTCTTGATCTCGGCCATCGTGGCGCGGACGTTGTCCGAAATCTGCAGCGCATTGGAACCCGGCGCCTGGAAGATCGGAAGCGCGACCGCCTGCTTGTTGTCGAGCAGCGAGCGCAGGCCGTATTCGGAGGCGCCGAGCTCGATCCGCGCGACATCGCGCAGCCGCACTACTTCGCCCCGCGAACCGGTCTTGACCACGATGTCGCCGAACTGCTCCTCGGTCGACAACCGTCCCTCGGCATTGACGGAGAGCTGCAGGTCGATGCCCTTGACGCTCGGCGAGGAGCCGACCACGCCGGCGGCAGCCTCGACGTTTTGCGCCTGGATCGCGCGCACGACGTCGCTCGCGGTCAAGCCGTGTTCAGCGGCCTTTTGCGGATCGACCCAGACCCGCATCGAATAGTCGCCGGCGCCATAGATCTGGACGTCGCCGACGCCGTCGATCCGCGCCAGCCGGTCCTTGACGTTGAGCACCGCGTAGTTGCGCAGATATGTCATGTCGTAACGATTGTTCGGCGACAGCAGATGCACGACCATGGTGAGGTCGGGCGAGCTCTTCTTGGTGATGATGCCGAGCTGGCGTACCACGGCCGGCAGGCGCGGCTCGGCCTGCTGGACGCGGTTCTGCACCAGTTGCGTCGCCTTGTCGGGGTCGGTGCCGAGGCGGAAGGTCACCGTCAGCGTCATCGCGCCGTCGGTGGTCGCCTGGCTCGACATATAGAGCATGCCCTCGACGCCATTGATCTGCTCCTCGATCGGGGTCGCGACCGTCTCGGCGATCACCTTCGGATTGGCGCCGGGATAGGTCGCACGAACCACGACCGACGGCGGCACCACATCAGGATATTCCGAGATCGGCATCGCCAGCAGCGAGATCAGGCCGGCCAGGAAGATCAGGATCGACAGCACGCCGGCGAAGATCGGCCGGTCGATGAAGAATTTTGAGAGATTCATGGTGATGCCCCCAGGCGCAGCAGAATGCTCAGCGCTGCGCGGTGTGCTGGTTGTTCTCTACTGATGCCCGCTGGATACCGCGCGCGCCCATCTCGGCGACTTCCATCTTCAGGAGAGCGCCGGGGCGCACGCGCTGCAGGCCGTTGACGACGATGCGATCGCCCGGTTTCAGGCCTGACGTCACGATACGCAGCCCCTCCACCGCGCCGCCGAGCGTCACCGACCGATAGACCGCGCGGCTGTCGTCGCCGACGACCATGACGAACTTCTTGTCCTGGTCGGTGCCAACGGCACGTTCATCGATCATGACCAGCGTCTGCGCTTGCGGCTGGCCCATCCGCACCCGCGCGAACTGCCCGGGGATCAGCCGGCTGTCGTCGTTACGGAACACCGCGCGGACGCGGATGGTACCGCTCTGGCCGTTGACCTGGTTGTCGATGAGCTGGATGTGGCCCTTGGCGCTGGTGCCGCCTGAGGTCGCCATCTCGACCGGGATCTGGTCGAGATTGCCGCGTTTGCCGGAGGCATCGGCGATCGAATTCAGGGCACGCAGCACCACCTCTTCGTCCGCATCAAAGCTCGCATAGATCGGGTTGACCGAGACCAGCGAGGTCAGCACCGGCGACGCGGTCCCTGCGGCGACGAGATTGCCGACGGTGATCTCGATCTTGCCGACCCGCCCATCGACCGGCGCGCGCACCTCGGTGTAGTCGAGATTGAGGCTGGCGGTCTGCAGTGTCGCCTCGGCCGCCTTGACGTTGGCAATTGCCTCGCGATTGGCATTGTCGCGCTGGTCGTAATCGCGCTTGGTCACCACGTTGTTGCCGACCAGCGCGGCGCCGCGCTCGACCTCGCTGGTGGTGAACACGACGCGGGCCTTGGCGGCCTCGAGCTGGGCCTGGGCCTTGTCGACCTCGGCGGCGTAGGGGGCGGGATCGATCTTGAACAAGACGTCGCCGGCCTTCACCAGCGCTCCCTCGGTAAAGTTGGTCGCCAGGATCGCACCGGCGACCCGCGGCCGCAGCTGGACGCGGTCGACGGCTTCGAGCCGGCCCGAGAACTCCTCAAACAGCGTGGTCGGGCGCGGTTGGACGACCGCAACGGTCACAGGGACCGCCGGTTCAGGCGCTGTGGCGGCGCCGGTCGCTTGCGCTGCATAAAAATAGCGGCCGGTCGTGATCGAACCGGCCACCGCGAGGGCGCCAAGGATCGCAATACCGCCGATAACACGTCGGAATCGGCCGGAACGGGGATTTTGGGTTGACGAGGGCATTCACGCGCTCCAGATGTGTAGTGTTCGCTACAGATGTGGAGCTGGACGCCGGTTCGCAAGATACTTATGTATCGGACGCTATGAATTTATTATTGGATTGTTGGGGAAATTGGAAGTCTGGGAAAAAGACCACGTCTAACAACAGGATAGGCTTGCGGAAAATCCGCCATAGAAGCGGCACCCGGGCTTAGGGAGAAACGAAATGGGTATGGGACGCCCCCGCGCATTCGACGCAGACGCCGCGCTGGACCGGGCAATGGAAGTGTTCTGGCGGCACGGCTATGAGGGCGCCACGATCGCGCAGCTGACCGAAGCCATGAGCATCAATCCGCCGAGCCTCTATGCCGCCTTCGGCAGCAAGGAAGGCCTGCTGAAGGCCGCGCTCGACCGCTACACCGAGAGGCGCGACGCCTGGATGGCAGAAGTCCTGGGTGCGCCGACCGCCCGCGATGTCGCCGAACGATTTCTGATGGAGCACGCGGACGCCCAGACCGACCCTGCCAACCCGCCCGGCTGTCTGCTGGTCCAGGGGGGACTGGCCTGCGGCACGGGCTCGGCGAATGTTCCGTTCGAGCTAGCGGCGCGCCGCAACCACACCGAAGACCAGTTGCGCGAACGTTTCGTCCGCGCCAAGGCCGAACGTGACCTTGGCGACAACGCCGATCCGGCGGGGCTTGCACGCTATCTCTCCGCCGTCACATCAGGCATGTGCGTGATGGCCTCCTCGGGCGCCGACCGCGAGGCGTTGCGCCAGATCGCGGCAGTGTCGTTGAAGGCATTCGAAGAGCAATCTAAGAGCGACTTGTAACGCGCCGCTACCACATCGTCTGCCGCGCGCGCTCGGGCCATTCCCGATCGTATTTTTCGCCGCCGACCGTGTGCTCGCTCATCTCGGCGAGGATCTGGCCTGGCGTCGGCAGCGCATTCGGATCGACCCGCTTCTCGGGATTCCACAGATCAGAGCGCACGATGGCGCGGGCGCACTGGAAGTACATTTCCTCGACAGTCATCACGATGACCGTGCGTGGTGCCTTGCCGTCCACCTTGAAGGACGCCAGCAGCTCCGGCTCGGCCGATACATAGGCCTGGCCGTTGACGCGCAGGGTGCTGCCGGAGCCCGGGATCAGGAACAGCAGCGCGATGCGGGGATCGCGCACGATGTTGCGCAAGGAGTCGCAGCGATTGTTGCCGCGGCGGTCCGGCATCATCAGCGTCTTGTCGTCGTGGATGCGCACGAAACCGGGCAAGTCGCCGCGCGGCGAACAGTCGAGGCCCTCGGGGCCCGAGGTCGCCAGTGACACGAACGGCGATTTTTCGATCAGCACGCGGTAGGCCGGCGTTACGCGATCCGCGACTTTCACCGTCGAGGCGTCATTCGGGAAACCGTAGATCGCCTCAAGCTGCTCGATCGATTCAATCGCCGACATGCGGGTCATTTCTCCCAGTGCTCGCCTTCGATGATGCGGATAAGCTGTCGCCCGTGGAATTCGGCGCTGCCGGAATTGACAATCGTGACGTCAGGCACGGCCGCGGTCTCGTCAACGCTGCGGGCCAGCCGATGCGCGAGCTGGCCGTCGCTGGCGCGCGCCCGCGCCGCAAGCCGCGCCGCGAGCACGTCCGGCGGCGCCGTGATCAAGACCACCACGACATTGACGTAGTTGCGGCGCGCGGCCGATATCACCGTGCGCGAGACGTTGGCGATCACGCTGCGCCCGGCGCGAATCTCGTCGTCGATCGACCGCGACAGCGCATAGCGATGCCCATGCGCTTCCCAGTGCATGGCGTAGTCGCCGTTAGCGAGCGCTTGCTGGAAGGCATCGGCGCTGACTTCCTCATTGTCTTCCGACGCCGAAGCCGCGCGAGTGATCAGGCGGCGCGGAAACACGATATTGCGGTCGTCGGCACAGGCCGTCTTCACCAGCCCCAACAGCGTATCCTTGCCGGCGCCGCTCGGACCGACCACCAGCACCAGCCGTCCCGGGCCAATCGCGGTGACGCGCTGCGCGGCGATGACGGGGGCTTCAGTCATGCAACCCTCCCTCCTTCGCGCCAGACGCTGCGCACGACCGGCAGGTCGCGCGCGACATGCACGCGGATCAGATCGGCGCGTCGGCCGACCGCGATCTCGCCGCGATCGGAGAGCCCCACCGCTTCGGCCGGCGTCTTGGTCACGGTACGGACCGCCGAGGCGAGATCAATCGCCGGCACGTGCTGCGGCAATTGCAGCGCCGCCATCAACAGGCTCGACGGGATGTAGTCCGACGACAGGATGTCGAGCATTCCCTCCTGGGCAAGATCGACGGCCGCGATATTGCCGGAATGCGAGCCGCCGCGCACGACGTTCGGCGCGCCCATCAGGATGTCGATGCCGGCGGCGTGCAGCCCGCGCGCGGCTTCCATCGTGGTCGGGAATTCCGCGACCGCGACCTTGTCCTTGATCGCGTCGGTCACGTTCTCGTCCGTGGTGTCGTCGTGGCTTGCCAGCGGAATCCCGTATTGCTGCGCCAGCGCGACGATCGCGCGCGTGTTGGCTACGGCGTATTGCTGCTGATAGGCGAAGCGGCGTGCGAACATGACGTCGAGCTCGGCATCGGTCAGGCCGCCGCTCTTGCCACGGTAGTAGTCGCGCAGTTTGACCTCGTCGCGGAACTGGCGCTGGCCCGGGGTGTGGTCCATCAGCGACATCAGCCGAACGTCCGGACGATCGATCAGCTCCTTTGCCTCCTCTACCACCGAGGGCATCGGGATCTCGCACCGCAGATGCAGGAAGTGATCGGCGCGCAGCAGGTTCTCCACGCGCGCCGCCGAGATCGCCGCCGCCAGCACGCCGGCGCGGCCGTCGACGTCCTCGGCGCCGTCCTCGCGCCAGACCCGGAGCGAATCCAGCACCGTTGTGATGCCCGAGGTCGCAAGCTGCCCATCATAGGAAATCACGGCGGCGATCGGATTCCAGAACACTTTGGGCCGCGGCACATAGTGCATCTCGAGGTGGTCGGTGTGCAGCTCGATCAGCCCGGGCATCACGAGGTCGCCGCCGGCATCCTCAGCCGCTTCCGGCGCCCTGCCCTCGCCGAATTCCGCAACCTTGCCATCCGACATGGCCACCCAGCCCTGCTCGATCACGCGATCGGCGAGGACGAGGCGGGCGTTGCCGATGATGGTGTCTTGCTTGGCAGTCATTTCACACAGTCCTTCAGGCAGCAGCGGCGAACGAGGTGACGTCGACGATGCGGTCGGCGATCAGATGGCGGATCTCGTCATCATGGACGATGGCAACCATCGCGACGCCCTTGGTCTTCTTCTCGGCGATCAGCTCAACCACCACAGCACGGTTGGCGGCATCGAGCGAGGCAGTGGGCTCGTCCAGCAGCAGGATCGGCAGATCCGAGATGAAGCCGCGCGCGATGTTGACGCGCTGCTGCTCACCGCCGGAGAAGGTCGATGGCGGCAGCGCCCACAGCCGCTCCGGAATATTGAGCCGGTGTAGCAGACGGGCGGCACGGTCGCGAGCCTCTTCGCGCGTCACGCCGTTGACGATCAGAGGCTCGGCGACGACATCGATCGTCGCCACCCGCGGCACCGCACGCAGGAACTGGCTGACATAGCCGATGGTCGAGCGCCGCACGCTCAGCACCTGCCGCGGCTCGGCGGTGGCGAGATCGATCACCGTGCCATGGTGGCGGATGCCGATCCGGCCGCCATCGCAGCGGTAATTGCCGAAGATCATCTTCAGGATCGAGGATTTGCCGGCGCCCGACGGGCCCGATAGCACCACGCATTCGCCCGGTTCGACGTGGAACGAGACGCCGCGCACCACGGGCAGTTCGATGCCGCCCTGCAAGTGCATCGTGAAGGTCTTTTCGGCGTTGGCGAGTTCGATCATCGCGGTCATCGGTGGCCTCATGCCGGAAGAATCGAGGAGACGAGCAGTTGCGTATAGGGCTCGTGGGGATCGTCAAGCACCTGGTCAGTCAGACCGGTCTCGATGACACGGCCGCCCTTCATCACCATCACGCGGTGCGACAGCAACCGCGCGACCGCAAGATCGTGGGTGACGACGATGGCGGCAAGCCCGAGTTCGCTGACGAGGTTGCGCATCAGATCGAGCAGGCGCGCCTGCACGGAGACGTCGAGGCCGCCGGTCGGTTCGTCCATGAACACCAGCCGCGGCTCGGTGACGAGGTTGCGCGCGATCTGCAGCCGCTGCCGCATGCCGCCGGAATAGGTCTTGGGCGCATCGTCGATGCGGCCGACATCGATCTCGACCCGCTCGAGCCAGTTCGAGGCGGTGTCGCGGATCCGGCCGTAGTGATTCCACCCCACAGCCATCAGCCGCTCGCCGACATTGGCACCGGCCGAGACCGCCATGCGCAGCCCCTGCGCCGGATCCTGGTGCACATAACCCCAATCGGTGCGAAACAGAAAACGCCGCTCGGCTTCGCCGAGTTCGGCAAGATCGCGCAGCACGCCATCGCGCATCCGGTAGGACACGCGCCCGGCGCTCGGCGCGAGCTGTGCCGACAGCAGCTGCAGCAGCGTCGACTTGCCCGAACCGGATTCGCCGACGATCGCCAGCACCTCGCCCGGATAGAGCGCGAACGAGACCTCACGGCAAGCCGCGATATGGCCGTAGTTCCTGGCAAGCCCCTCGGCAACCAGCAGCGGCTGGGCGTTGTCGAGACTGAACGACTCAGACATGCGCCTTCTCCTTGTGCGGCGCCGCGCTTTCGGTGCCGTGATGGCCGGCCGCCTGACGCTGCTCGCAGAAATCGGTGTCGGAGCAGACGAACATCCGCCCGCCGTTGTCGTCGGTGACGATCTCGTCGAGATAGGAATTGTCCGCGCCGCACAGCGCGCAGGGCGCATCGAAGCGGTAGCGCGTGAACGGATGATCCTCGAAATCCAGCGACACCACGGACGTGTGCGGCGGGATCGCGTAGATCCGCTTCTCGCGGCCGGCACCGAACAGCTGCAGCGCCGGGCAATTGTCCATCTTCGGATTGTCGAACTTCGGCGTCGGCGACGGGTCCATCACATAGCGCGCGTTCACCTTCACCGGATAGGCGTAGGCGGTCGCGATGTGGCCGAAGCGGGCGATGTCCTCGTACAGCTTGACATGCATCAGGCCATACTCGGCAAGCGCATGCATGCGCCGGGTCTCGGTCTCGCGCGGCTCGAGGAAGCGCAGGGGTTCGGGGATCGGCACCTGATAGACCAGCACCTGCCCCGCATGCAGCGGCGCCTCGGGAATGCGATGCCGGGTCTGGATCACGGTCGCGTCCGCAGTAGCGGTCGTGGTCGCGACACCGGCGGTCTTGCCGAAGAATTTGCGGATCGAGATCGCGTTGGTGGTGTCGTCGGAGCCCTGGTCGATCACCTTCAGCACATCGTCGGGGCCGAGGATCGCGGCCGTCACCTGCACACCGCCGGTGCCCCAGCCATAGGGCATCGGCATTTCGCGGCTGGCGAACGGGACCTGGTAGCCGGGGATCGCGACCGCCTTCAGGATCGCGCGGCGAATCATCCGCTTGGTCTGTTCGTCGAGATAGGCGAAGTTATAGGTTGGCGCGTTCATTCCGCGGCCTCCTGCAGTTCGGGAGCCTCGTTGGCCTCGGCGAACTCCTGACGCAGCTTGCGCAACAGGCCGAGTTCGGACTGGAAGTCGACATAATGCGGGAGCTTCAGATGCTCGACGAAGCCGGTCGCCTGCACATTGTCGGAGTGCGACATCACGAACTCCTCGTCCTGCGCCGGCGCGGTGACTTCTTCGTCGAGCTCGCGCGCGCGCAAGGAGCGGTCGACCAATGCCATCGACATCGTCTTGCGCTCGCTCTGCCCAAAGGCAAGCCCGTAGCCGCGGGTGAAGCACGGCGCCTCGGTCGCCGAGCCCTTGAACTGGTTGACCATCTGGCACTCGGTCAACGCGATCGCGCCGAGCGGCACGGCAAAGCCGGCGTCCTCGGCGAAGAACTCGACCTCGACCTCGCCGAAACGAATCTCGCCGGCGAACGGATGGTTACGGCCATAGCCGCGCTGCGTGGAATAGCCGAGCGCGAGCAGAAAGCCCTCGTCGGCGCGCGCGAGGTTTTGCAGCCGCAGGTCACGATCGGCCGGAAAATTCAGCGGCTCGCGCGTGAGGTCGCCGACCGGAGCATCGGCCTCCGCCTGCGGCGATGTCTCGATCAGACCGTCGCGACCGAGGATGTCGGTGACACGCGGCGTCGCCGCCTGCGATGCCTCCGACGTCATCGGTTGCTCCGGAACAAAACCCTCGGCCAACTGCGGATCGAGCAGGCGGTGGGTGTAGTCGAAGGTCGGCCCCAGGATCTGGCCGCCCGGAATGTCCTTGAAGGTCGAGGAGATCCGCCGCTGCACCTGCATCTCGCCGGTGTTGACCGGCTCGGTGGCGCCGAAGCGCGGCAGCGTGGCGCGGAAGGCGCGGACCAGGAAGATCGCCTCGATCATGTCGCCGCGCGCCTGCTTGATCGCAAGCGCCGCAAGCTCGCGATCGTAGAGCGAACCCTCGGTCATGACGCGGTCGACGCCGAGCGAGAGCTGTTCGGCGATCTGCGCCAGCGACATATCAGGCACATCGCGGTCACCGCGCCGCTCATGCGCGAGCAGGCGGTGGGCGTTCTCGATGGCGCGTTCGCCTCCCTTGACGGCTACATACATCGCTTACGCTCCGCTTGTGATCAGCCGCGTGGTGCGGGGGATCGCGACAATCGCATCGTCATGGACCAGCACGACATCGATGCCGCGCGGAAACAAGGCTTCGTTGATGGTGAGCCGCTCGAACAGATCGCGCGGCCGGATCATCGCCTGCAACAGCGCAGTGCCATCGATGCCCGGGCCCTTCAATTCGAAGGTCGGCCCTTGCGTCAGGCTGTCGACCTGCAGGATCAGCGTGGTCGAACGGTCCGGATATTCGTTGCTGCCGAATGCGAAACGATCGAGCGCCGGCAGACTTCCCGCATCGCCGATCAGCGCAAAGTTGGCGATCGACGAATCCGCAATCACGGGCGCGCTGGTATGGAACTTGAGCCACCTGGCGACATCAGAGGTCGTCGACATCGCGGCATCGAGCCAGATCGGCGTATCGTGATCGAACAGCGTCAGCGCGATCGCAGCCGAGCCGCGCATCATGCCGGCGGGCGTTCCCGCCGTGGCGGTGATGCGCTGGACGCTGCCCGGGCGCGCCATCGCGTCCATCACCGAGCGGAAGGTCGATTGGGCCGACAACACCTTGTCGGCAAATCCTGCGGGCAGTTCGGCAAATGTCGTCATCACATCACCCCTCACCGCGCACCATGGTGTAGAAATCGACCCGCGTCGCCGCCGTCTCCGCGGCCTTGCGGCTCCGTTCGGTGATCATGACAGCGCGCAACGGCGCGATCACCTTCGCCTCCACCTCGCCGGACAAGTCCGCCGACTGCACCATGGCGTCGCACAGCGCGATCATCTGCGCCTTCTCGCTGTCGCGGCCGAGCGTGTAACCGAAGCCGACCTCGCCGGTCGCAAGCCGCACCGCCGCACGCGACACCGTCGCTTCGCCGAGATTGAACGGCGCACCGTCGCCGCCGATCCGGCCGCGCACCATCACGAGCCCGTTCTCCGGCTCGCGCAGGTTCTCATGCGCCGGCACCGTGATATCAGCGAGCCGTCCCGCGATCTCGGTAGCGCCGGAATGCGCCAGCACCGCCATCGCGGCCTTGCGCTGCGCCTCTTTGCTGTTCCGCACCATCGAATCCATGAGCAACCTTGCCTGAATCAAGTTGTCTATGATACTAGACAACTTGATAGCGGAACGCCATGACTGTTTCGTGACAAATCGACGATTTCTAGGTATCACCGCGGCATGAGCATGCAGGAGAGTTCCGGCGTCGCCTTGTGGCGGCAAGTCGCCGATGGCATCGAGCGCGGCATCGCCGACGGTCGCTTTGCCGCGGGCGAAAAGCTGCCCGGCGAGGTGGAGATCGCCGAGACCTATCGCGTCAACCGCCACACGGTACGGCGCGCGCTCGCAGCGCTCGCCGAACGCGGCCTGGTGCGCGCCGAGCGCGGCAGCGGCACTTATGTCGAGGCCCAGCGCCTCGCCTATCCGCTGCGCTCACGCACGCGGTTTTCCGAGATCGTCGGCGCCGGCGGCCACGAGCCGCGCGGCCAGTTGATCGATGCCGGCGACGACGTCGCCACCCGCGAGATCGCGCGCGAACTCGGGCTCAAGATCGGCGCTCCACTGATCCGGATCGAGTCAGTGCGGCTCGCCGACCGCACGCCGATCTGCGTCTCCACCACCTGGCTGTCAGCCGAACGGTTTCCCGATGCCGGCAGCGTGTTCGCCAATGTCCGCTCGATGACCAAGCTGCTGGCGCATTACGGCGTCAGGGATTACCGGCGCTCCTCGACCCGGATCACCGCGGCGATTGCCGACGCCACCGACGCCGCGCGGCTCGATCTCGCGCTGGGCCGCCCGGTGCTGGTGGTGGTTTCCACCGACGTGGATCCCGCGGACAAGCCGCTGGTCACCAAGCGCTCGCGCTTTGCCGCGGAGCGCGTCGAGTTTCTGGTGGAGAACAGTTGAGGTGATTTCTCCCTCGCCCCGCTCTTGCGGGGAGAGGGTTGGGGTGAGGGGCTGCCTCCGCAAACTCGATGGATTTGAATACGGGGATAGCCCCCTCACCCGGATTGCTTCGCAATCCGACCTCTCCCCGCAAGTGCGGGGCGAGGTGACTCTCTAGGCCACCGCCCGTTGTCCGATGATCGCAAAGCGCAGCTTGCTCGAGATGAAATCGATCGCGGCGACCGCGATCAGGATCATCAGGATTAGGAACGACACCTTCTGCCACTCCAGCACGCGGATCTGCTCGGCCAGTTGCAGGCCGATGCCGCCGGCGCCGACGATGCCGATGATGGTGGCCGAACGCGTATTCGACTCGATGAAATAGAGCACCTGCCCCGCAATAACAGGCAACACCTGCGGCAGCAGGCCGAAACGGATTTCATGCAGCACGCTGCCGCCGGAGGCGCGGATGCCCTCGACCTGCTTGCGGTCGGCGCCCTCGATCGCCTCCGAGAACAGCTTTCCGAACGCACCGAAGTCCGACACCATGATCGCCAGCACCCCGGCGAACGGGCCGAGGCCGACGACGTTGATCCAGACCAGTGCCCAGATCAGCGTATCGACGCCGCGGATCGAATCCAGGAAGCGGCGCACCGGAAAGCGGATCAGGTTCGAAGGAATGATGTTACGCGCCGCCAGCAGGCTCACCGGCAGCGCCAGGATCGCGGCGAGCGTGGTGCCGAGCAGCGCAATCGACAGCGTCTCGCCGAGTGCCTGCATATAGAGCGGAAACGATGAGCCCGGATTCGGCGGGATCATCATCATGGTGATCCAACCGAGTTGGCTCACCCCCGAAATCAGCTTCGATGCCGAAAAGTCGAGATCGACCAGCCCGAACACAAAGATCGCGAGCGCGGCTGCGATCATTGCCGGCATCGCCAGCCGCGCCGAGGCTGGCCGGGCGAAGACATCGGGATATTTCGCGCGTAGTTGCTCAGTGTCCGGCTTCGGTAATTGGCTCATCGGCGCGCCTCCTTGCCGAACAGCCGGCTGCGCAGCCAACCCGTCGAGATATCGATGATGAAGACCGTGACGATGATGGTGACGAGAATGGCGCTGACATCGGAATAGTAGAACTTGCGGATCGCGACCACGAACTCCTGACCGATGCCGCCGGCGCCGACAAAGCCCATCACAGACGCTTCGCGGACGTTGACCTCAAATCGCAGCAGCGCATAGCTGGCATAGCCGGTCACGACCTGCGGCAGCACGGCAAAGCGCATGCAGGACAGCCAGCTCGCGCCGGTGGAACGGATGCCCTCGACCGGCTTCATGTCCGCGTTCTCGACGATCTCGGCGAACAGTTTTCCAAGCGCGCCGGTCGAATGGATCGCGATCGCGAGTACGCCGGCCATCGGTCCGAGACCGAAGGCGATGACGAAGATCAACGCGAATACGATGCCGGGCACGGTGCGGGCGAATTCCAGCAGACGACGCACCGCGAAGCGCAACCACCGCGAAGGCGAGGTGTTCTGCGCGGCGAAGAAGTTCAGCGCAAAGGCGAACACCGCACCGATCAGCGTTCCGACATAGCTGATCAGCAACGTCTCGCCGAGCATCCGCAGCCACTTCTTCCAGCCCCAGAACCACTCGGCCGGATCGGTCCAGACCCGCGCGCCGGAATCGAGCGTGAGGATGCGGTCGAAATAGCTGATGAAATTGCCGAAATAGGTGAACAGCGTGCGCAGGTTCACCTCGGCGCCAATAGCGGCAATCAGCAGCGCTGCACAAAACACCGCAGCGGCGATCGTCATCTTCAGCCGCTTGCGCGCCACCGCCTTGCGATAGGCGTCATTCAGCACCGCAAGTTGCTGGGCCGGAAGAATAGATATGGCGGTCGCCATCGACGCGGGCCGATCTGCCTTAAGGGTTGAACGGAAAAGGGCCGGGTTATCCAACCCGGCCCAATTCGTTTGCGGCGATCGATCAGGACGCCTTCTTGCGCAGATTGTCCACGAACTTGATCAGCTCGATGGTCTTGTCGTAATCGGCGTTGGTGATCGGCTGCCACGGCAGGTTCTTACCGTCGGAGAGCTTCTTGTACGCTTCCGGATCCTTCTTGGCGGCATCGAGGAACGCCTGCTTGATCGCGGCCTTCATGTCGTCCGGAAGGCTCTCGAGATAGGCGTAGGGCGAGTTGATGATGAGGTCGGACTTCACGATGATGCGGAAGTCTTCCTTCTTGAGCGGCGTGCCGTCGCTCGACTTCACCATGTTCTTGTTAAGCATGCGGGTGAGGTTGGAGTCGTCATCGGCGTTCCACCAGTTGGCGGCGACGTCGACGGTGCCCTGCGCCAGCGCCAGCACGGCGTTCTCATGGCTGCCGGTGAAGATCGCCTTGGAGAAATAGGCGTCCGGATCGATACCCATCTGGTTCAGCTTGAAGCGCGGCATGTTGTTGCCGGAGGTCGAGTTCGGGTCGACAAGGCCGAGATTCTTGCCCTTGAGGTCCTCGATCTTCTGGTACGGGCTCTTGGCGAGCACGTAGAACACCGAATAATAGCCCTTCGAGCCGTCGGCGTTGACGTCGATCACGAAGGCATCCGTCTTGACGCCGGTGAGACGGGCGCGCGCGAACGACGCCGGGCCGTAATAGCCGATCTGGATGTTGCCGGCGCGCTGGCCTTCGATCACGGCCGCATAGTCGTTGGCGACGCGCAGGTTCACCTTGATGCCGAGTTCCTTGGACAGATAGTCCACGAATGCGCCGTAGCGCTCGGTCACGCCCGAGCCGTTCTCGGCGGGGATCACGGCGAAGGTGATTTCCGGATATTTGGTCTTCCAGTCGGAGGCCGAAGCCGAGCCGGCGAACGCCAGCGCGGCTGCGCCGGCCAGAACGATGCGACGAGTGATCATAATAAACCCTCTTGTGGTGGTTACGCCTGTTGGGTCGGGCAAAATGCCCGGCCGTCTGGAATCGGAAGTGCGCGACGCTCAGGCCGCGGCTGCGGTGCCGAGCGCCGGAGCGGTTGCGCCATCGGGTGCGGGCAGCGGCGCCGTCCCCATGACGTCATTGGCCTCAAGGTCGTACAGCTCACGCGCGATTTGATCGGTCAGCATCGCGGGCGCCCCGTCGAACACCACGCGGCCCGCGGCCATGCCGATCAAGCGATCACAATAGGTACGCGCCAGATCGAGCGAATGCAGGTTGCAGAGCACCGTGATGCCGAAGTGCTTGTTGATACGCAGCAGCGCGTCCATCACGATCTTGGTGTTGCGCGGATCAAGCGAAGCGATCGGCTCGTCGGCGAGGATGATGTCCGGCTCCTGCACCAGCGCGCGGGCGATCGCGACGCGCTGCTGCTGGCCGCCGGAGAGCTGGTCGGCGCGCTGCGCCGCAAGCTGGGCGATATCGAACTGCTCGAGCGCGGACATCGCAAGCGCCCGGTCCTGCTCCGGCCACATCTGCGCCAGCGATCGCCAGGACGGGATATTGGCAAGGCGCCCCATCAGCACGTTGGTCAGGACGTCGAGCCGGCCGACCAGATTGAACTGCTGGAAGATCATCGCCGAGCGCGCCCGCCATTGCCGCAGCGCCTTGCCATGCAGCGAGGTCACGTCGACGTCTTCGAACAGGATACGGCCGGAGGTGGGATCGGCGAGGCGGTTGATCATGCGGAGCAAGGTCGACTTGCCGGCGCCGGAGCGGCCGATCACGCCGACGAAAGCACCCGGCGCAATCGAGAATGATGCGTTGTCGACCGCGGCTTTTGTGCCGAAGCGGCACGTCAAACCTTCAACCACCAGCATGCAATGCTCCAAACGCGTCCTGTCAGGCCATCGCTATCCCCGGTGTTTAACAGTTATGTGACGTACTGCTGCGGTGCGGCGATCGTCCACACCACTATGGTTGTCATCGTGACGTCATGCTGCTGTCATCATGCACCGTGATGACGAGCGCATCTCCCGGAAGCCATGATTTGTGGAGGCCCTGATGGCCGGAAAAACACTCTCGGTCGTCCCGACCATCGATCCGACGGCATCGGTGCGCGAGAGCAAGCTCGGTACCTATACCGAGGTCGGCGCACGCACCATCCTGCTCGAAGTCAGCATGGACGACTATTCCTATGTCGTGAACGACAGCCAGATCACCTACACCACGATCGGAAGATTTTGCTCGATCGCGGCGATGACCCGGATCAATCCCGGCAATCATCCGATGCACCGCGCCACGCAGGCGCATTTTACCTACCGCGCCAGCGCCTATTTTCCCGGCGAGAGCGACGACACCGACTTCTTTAACTGGCGACGTGCGCACCACGTGCATATCGGCCATGACGTCTGGGTCGGTCACGGCGCGGTGGTGCTGGCCGGACGTAACGTCGGCACCGGCGCGGTCATTGCTGCCGGCGCTGTTGTGACCAAGGACGTGCCACCCTACACCATCGTCGGCGGAAATCCGGCACGACCGATCAAGCGGCGCTTTTCGGAAGCGGTTGCCGACCGTCTCACTGCGCTGGCGTGGTGGGACTGGGATCATGAGACGCTTCGCCGTGCCCTGCCCGATTTTCGCAACCTTTCGGTGGAAGACTTCCTCGACAAAAACGAGGCCGAAGCTGTGGCCCAATCACAAGACAAGACTCGGAGTGCCGGATCGTGACTGACATTTTCATCGAAGGCGGACGCGCGCTGGTTGACGGCGCGTTCACCGAGACCTCGCTGCGGATCGCCGGCCGCGACATCGACGCACTCAACGCCGAACAGGGCCGCGCCGCGCTCCATATCGATGCCAAGGGGTTCCTGGTGCTGCCTGGGATCGTCGACCTGCACGGCGACGCCTTCGAACGCCAGATGATGCCGCGCCCCGGCGTCGACTTCCCGACCGACGTCGCGCTTGTTGACAGCGACCGGCAGGCGATCGCCAACGGCATCACCACCGTCTTCCATGGCACGACCTGGTCGTGGGAGCCCGGCCTGCGTAGCGCTGACAATGCGCGGACATTGCTGGATACGATCGAGGCGTTGCGGCCTCAGCTTGCCGCTGACACGCGCTTCCATCTGCGCCACGAGACCCATAATCTCGAAGCCGAGGCCGAGATCACCGAATGGCTCACCGAGGGCCGCATCGACCTGTTCGCGTTCAACGACCACAGCAATGTGAAGCCGGACAAGCGCAGCCGCCTCGCCGAACGCGCCGGGCTCTCGATCGAAGCCGTCAATGAGCTGCTCGACCAGGTCGCCGCCCGCCGCCCCGATGTGCCTGCCTCGATCGCGCGCCTGGCCGCTGCCGCGCGCGCGGCCGGTGTCCGCATGCTCTCGCATGATGACAACAGCCCCGCCATGCGTCAGGACTTCCGCACACTGGGTGTCACGATCGCCGAATTCCCCGTCAATGAGGAGACAGCCCGCGACGCCGCTGATGCCGGCGACTTCATCGTGTTCGGCGCCCCCAATGTGGTGCGCGGCGGCAGCCACACCGGCTGGACCAAAGCATCCGACATGATCGCGAAGGGCCTCTGCTCGGTGCTGGCGTCTGACTATTATTATCCGGCGCAATTGCTGGCAGCATTCCGCCTCGCCGCCGACGGCACGCTGCCGCTCGCCAGGGCCTGGGACCTGATCTCGTCGGCGCCGGCGCGTGCCGCCGGCCTCGCCGATCGCGGCGTGCTGGCCGCCGGCCGCCGCGCCGATATCATCATCGTCGACGACAAGGTGCCGCTGCGGCCACGCGCCGTCGCCGTCATCGCCGCCGGACGGCTGGTGCATCTGACGGATGCCGGCCGCCTGGTTCATTCGCTCGCGTCGCGCAAGACGGTTGCGACGGCGTAACGCGGCTCTATTCTGGCGGTCATGGCAAATCATCCGCGCTACGCGATCTACTACGCATCGTCGTCTGACAGCGTCCTGCACCGTTTCGGTTCGACGCTGCTCGGCTACGATGCCGCATCGGGTGACGACCTGCCGTTCCCCGATGGGGTCGCGCCCGACTGGCGCGAGGTGACACAGGACCCACGCAAATACGGCTTCCACGCCACGCTGAAGGCGCCGATGTCGCTGGCCGACGGCAAGCGCGAAGCCAACCTCGTCGACGCCTGCGCCGCCTTCGCCGGCCGTATCAGGCGCATTCCGGTGATCGAGCCGGTGGTCGACGCCATCAGCGGCTTCATCGCCGTTATACCGGCGAAGCCTTCGGCCGAGCTTCAGCAGCTTGCCGCCGACTGCGTCAGAGATTTCGACGCCTTCCGCGCTCCGCTCTCTCCGGAAGACCGCGCGCGGCGCAATCCCGCGAAGCTGACCGCGCGGCAGTGCGACTATCTCGATCGCTGGGGCTATCCCTACGTGATGGAGGAGTTCCGCTTCCACATGACACTGACCGGACGGCTGAGCGACGAGCGGCGCGGTCCGATCGTGGCGGCGCTGCGGGAGCGGTTTGCTGCGACGGGCCTCACGACGCTCGCGATCGACCGCATCGCGCTGTTCAGGCAGGACGACGGCGCCTCGCGCTTCCGGATCATCGGCAGCTGGCCGCTGCGTTCGTAACAGCGCGCTACTCGTCCGGCCGGCTGCGGGCGATGATCTCGGCGGCACCCTTGTCGAGCAGTTCGAGTCCCACTGCGCGACCAAGTTCGCGCGGGCGATCCGCGGCGCCGCACCTGACGACCTCGATGAAGCGGTCTCCGGTTTCGTCGAGCACGGACGCGCGCAGCGTCATCTCATGGCCGACAAGCGTGGCGTGGCCCGCGATCGGCGAATTGCAATGGCCGTTGAGCACCCACAGCACCTCGCGTTCGGCTTCAGCGCTGAGCCGCGCCTGCGCGTCGTCGATTCCAGCCAGCCGCATGCGCGTCGCCCAGTCAGTGTCGACGCATTCGACCGCGACGATGCCTTGGCCAACGGCCGGCAACATCTCGTCGACAGTGAAATCATGCGCGATGCGCGCGGTCATGCCGATGCGCTCGAGGCCGGAGCGCGCCATCACCAGCGCATCCGCCGGCCCGACCTCACCGCCGCCAGGCAGCCGCTGCTTGTCGCCGCGATCGAGCTTTGCGATCCGCGTGTCGGCGGCGCCGCGATAATGGATCACTGTCGCTTCGGGAAACAGCCGGCGCAGATAGGCGGCGCGGCGCACCGCGTTGGTGCCGATTTTTAGACCTTTGCCGCGGGAGGCGCGGAAGGTTTCGAGCGACAGGCCGGGCCGCAGCACCAGCGAATCGTTGGCGGCGTCGCGCGCGAGCATCGCCGCGATGACGAGACCCGGCGTTTCCTCGTTGCCCGGCACGTCCTTCAGCGAATGCATCGCCGCCTGCAGCGTGCCTGATCGCATCGCATCGCGGATCTCGGCGACGAAGGCGCCGCCCTTACCACCGTGACGCAGCAGCTTGCTGGTCTGGTCCTGGTCGCCGCGGGTTTCGAACTTGACGACGTCGACGGCAAGGTCCGGCGCCGAGGCGCGCAGCAGCCGCGCGACCTCGTCGGTCTGCGCCAGCGCCATCACGCTTTTCCGCGTGCCAATCCGTAAAGCCTGTCCCGACACGAAGTCTCCGCTGCGAATGACCGTCAACGGCTGGGGATTAAAGCAAAAGGCCAGTCATAACAACGGTTTTTGCCCCTAACCAAGCCCTGCTCAAGCGATGTCGTCGAGCAGCACGACGCCGGCCTCCGTCATGGCCGCGGTGGCTGTTGCAAGCGAGCCGGCGAGATCGATGGCGCGGCAACCGGCCATCACGACGGCGGTCTCGAAGCCGAGCCGCCGCGCATCGAGCGCCGAATACTGCACGCAGTAATCGGTCGCGAGCCCTGCCATGACGATGCGCTTCAGGCCGCGCTCCCGAAGATAGCCCGCCAGACCAGTCGGCGTTTTCAGGTCATTCTCGAAGAACGCCGAATAGGAATCGATCGCCGCGCGGAATCCCTTGCGAATCACGAGCTCGGCCTTGTCGGCTGCGAGCTGCGGGTGAAACGCGGCGCCTGACGTGCCCTGGACGCAATGGTCGGGCCACAGCGTCTGCGGGCCGTAGGGCATCGTGATGGAGGAAAACGGCGCGGCTGGCGGATGCGAGGTCGCAAACGAGCTGTGGCCCGCGGGATGCCAGTCCTGGGTCAGCGCGACATGGTCGAACCGCTCCGCCAGCCGGTTGACGACCGGCACCACTGTATCGCCGTCGGCGACCGCCAGCGCACCGCCTGGACAGAAGTCGTTCTGCACATCGATGATCAGCAAGAGGTCGTCAGGCTGCACCTTCATCGCGCTTACGTTCCGATCCGCAAGCTGGCGCGCAGTTTGCGCAGGCAGGCGATCACCGACAGCGCGGTGATGCGGCCGGTCTTCGGGTTCTCCGAGGGGATGTTCTCGATCGTCATCGTGAAGCGCGCCGAATCGGAATCGACCTCGATGCGGTGGGTGTTGCGCGTCACCGTTGGGTCGGCCCAGATCTCGACCCGGGTGCGGTCAGGTCCGATGCCGGCGAGCGACAGCGCCACCGCGACATTGAGATTGGCCGGAAAGCCCTTTGCGGCGTCGCGCGCGCTGCCTTCGAAGATCCGCAGCGGCTCGGTGATCCCTTCGATCTGGATGTTGTTCTCGACCAGATGCGGAGCGCCGAGCAGCCCCACGACCGGTTTGCGCGTCACCAGCCTCGCCGAATGGATCGTCCCTTCAGCGGCCGCGGTGACCGCATCGAGCCCGATCAGCGCGCCGGTCGGCACGATGATCTGGCCGCCATGCGCCTTGGCGAGATCGATGAGGTCCATATTCTGCAACAGCGCGCCGACGCTGAGCACCACGGCGGCTTTGCCGCGCTCGACCACCGGCGCCACGATCGCGCGAACCACCTTGCTCGGCGCGCATTCGACAACGATGTCGGCGACCTCGGCCAGCGCCTCGATCGGCACCAGCTTCGGTGCAGACTTGAGCTCGGCAACCCAGCCGCGATGCTTCTCCGGGTTGTTCGCCGACACCGCGACCAGCGTCAGGCCCTCGATACCCTGATCGAGTGCCTTGACCACGTCGGTGCCGATCGCGCCGAGGCCGGCCACCGCCACACGGGTGCTGGGTCTGATGTCGGCCATCGCCTACGACTTGCCTCCGGCGAGTACCTTGACCAGGCGATAGAGGTACTCCTGCCCTTCGTAGAACGACTTCACCAGCACGCGCTCGTCCTTGCCATGGTTCCTGTTGTCATCGACGTCGGAGCCGAGCCCGGAATGGCCATAGGTCGGAATCCCGGCATTGCGCAGAAACAGGCCGTCGGTCGCGCCGGTGCTCATGACCGGGACGACCGCGGCATCGGGCCAGAATTCCTTCGACAGCTTTTCGATCGATCCCATGATCTCCTCGTTCAGCGGCGACGGCGGGCTTGGCTTGGCCGAGCCCCCGCTCACCTCGATCTGCTTGTCGGCGAGCACGCGCTCGATCTGGGCCTGAACACCCTCGATCGACTCGCCGGGCAGGACCCGGCAATTCACCCCCGCGGTCGCAACCTGCGGCAGCGCGTTGAGCGCGTGGCCGCCTTGCAGCATGGTCGCGACGCAGGTGGTGCGGAGCTGGGCGTTGTAGCCGGGATTCGCGGATAACCGCGCCAGCGCCGCCGGATCCGGCTGCGGCGCCAGGATGGCGCGGATATCGTCGGCGTTCTGCTTGCTTTCGATCTCGGCGGTCTTGGCGAAATAGATCCGCGTCGTCTCGTTGAGATTGAGCGGGAAGTCGTAGTTGGAGAGGCGCACCAGACCTTCGGCGAGGCGGTAGATCGCATTGTCCTTGCGCGGCAGCGACGAGTGGCCGCCGCGGTCCTTCACCGTGAGCTTGTAGCCGGTCGAGACCTTCTCGCTGGTTTGCACGCTGTTGCGGATCGCCTTGCCGTTCTTCAGGCCGACACCGCCGCCTTCGTTCAAGGCGAACTCGGCGTCGATCAGATCACGGTGGTTCTTGATCAGCCACTGGATGCCGACGGCATTGGAATCACCGGTCTCCTCGTCGGTCTCCAGCGCCACGATGATGTCGCGATCGGGCTTGTAGCCCTCCTTCTTGTAGCGGATCAGGTTGGTGACGAAGGAGGCGGCCATGAATTTGTCGTCGCTGGAGCCGCGGCCGTAGAAATAGCCGTCCTGCTCGGTGAGCTTGAACGGATCGAACGACCAGTCCTCGCGGAGAGCCGGCACGACGTCGATATGGGCGACCAGCAGGATCGGCTTGCGCGCGCCGGAGCCGTGCAGCCGTGCCACCAGATCGCCCTTGTGCGGCGCCGGCGAGAACACGTGGACGTCTTCGTCGGAGAAGCCGGCCGCGCGCAATCGGGCTCCCATCGCCTCCGCCGCCTTCTGCGTATCGCCGGTCGCGGTGGTCGTGTTGATCTCGACGAGCTCCTGATAGATGCTACGCGCGAACTGCTGCTGCTCGGTCAGCCCCTCCGCCGCAGCGCCCGTGGCCAGCAGCACCGGACCAAACACCGCCGACAGCAGCAGCGATCGATACGTCCTTCGGGCTTTGTGCGACATCCTGCTCTCCCGAAATTCCATGACTTCGTCCGATCGAATTCAGAACAGGCGGCACCTGCTTTGGCAAGACGGCGAGACCTTCAATTTGCGCGCACAAGCTCCGCTGTTTCACACCCGCTATTTGGCATCCTTATTCGCATCCTTTGCCGCGACCACCTCGATCTCGACCAGGAATCCGGGATTGGCGAGCGCGGCGACCCCGACCACCGAGCGCGCCGGCAGGTTCGGCTGGCTGCCGCCGAAGAACTGGGTGTAGCCCTCCATGAAGGCCTTGAAATCCATCGGCGCCGACGCGTTGTGAACCAGGAACACCTGCATCTTGACGACGTCGCCCATGCCGAGCCCCTGACCTTCCAGGATGCCCTTGATGCGGGACAGCGCGCCGACGGTCTGGGTCTTGGTGTCGCCATAGGCCTGCGGGCTCGCCGGATCGGCATCCTTGTTGATAACAGGCGGCACCTGGCCGCTAACATAAACGGTGGTGGCGTTGCCGGTGACGGTCACGGCCTGCGCGATCGGAAATGTCGAGTTCGGGATCGGATGGCGGATCACGTCCGCAGCGGCGGCCGTCGTCGCGGCCGACAGCACGGCCCCCAGTACGATGTTTGCGAGCTTCATGATTCCCCCATTACTTGATCACAGCGAGTGTGACACCCTTCGTTCGCTCGTCATTCCGGGGCGCGCGTAGCGCGAACCCGGAATGACCGAAAATGCCACATCTAGTGGCGGGCGTCCTGGACATCCTTGGCCGTCACCGCGTCCTGAAAATCGTTGCCAAAATGCGTCCGCACATAATTCACAACGGCGGCGACCTGGCCATCGTTCATCATGTCGCCGAACGCCGGCATGCCGCGGCGGCCGTTGACGATGAGGAAGATCGGGTAGCTGCCGGCCTCGAGGGTCTTGTTGCCGGCCAGCGATGGATACGTCCCCGCCCCGGTCGCCCCAGTCGCGTCAGGCATGTGGCAGCCCTGGCAGACATTGGCGAACAGTTCCTCACCGGTCATTTCCACGAAGCGGTAGCCGGAACTGAAGGTGCGTCGGCTCGCATTGTCCTGTCCGGTCGCTGCGGTCGCTGACAGCAGCGTCAGTGCGGCAACCGCCGATATGCTGGCTCGCATCATCATGTCTTCACCACGCGTTCGTGCAGCCGCGTGATGGCGTCGAGCGAGGACAGGATCGCGCCCTCCTGCCACGCCGGCAAATCGGAGGCATGCTCGCCCGCCAGCACGATGCGGCCATCGATTTGGCAGAGATTGCGGTAATGCTGCGTGCGCCCGGCCTCGGTCCATTCGCCGGCGCAGCCGAGCGTAAACGGCACGCGATGCCAGGCCACCGCAACGCCGGTCTCGAACTCCGCTTTGTATTGCGGATGGATCTTGGCACCGAACTCGACGGCACTGGCGACGCGCTCGGCCGGCGTCATCGCCGTGAATTCGTAGGCATTGGCGCCCTCGAACAGGTAGGCGCCGAGCAGAATACCGCGGCCAGCGCGGTTGAAGCCGTAGTTCGGATAGGCAATCTGCCGGATCGGCAGGTCGGTGAAGCTGATCCCGCCATAGATCGCCTCGTCCTCCTCCCAGAAGCGGCGCTTGAATTGCAGCCCGATCTTCACCGAGGCGGCATAGGGCAAGGACTCGATCGCATTCCGCATCGGCGCGCTGACGTCCAGCGGCAACTGGCTCAGGATCGGCAGCGGGATGGTGCAGACACACCAGTCGGCGGTGGCCTGCTGCACAGCGGATGGATTGGTCGTGTCGACATAGCTCACGGTGACGCCGGACCCATTCTGCTGGATCTGTGTCACCTTGGCGTTATAGCGGATGAGATCGCCGACCTCGCGTGCAAAGGCCTTGCCGATCATGTCCATGCCGCCAACCGGCTGGAACATGGTGGTCTGGACATTGTAGCGGGAAAAAGCCTGCAGATAGCGCCACACCTGCGACCGCAGGATCGCCGACAGCGGGATCGGATCGCTCGGTAGCGGATCGGCGGTCAGCCCGCCGCCGGGATCGCGGCTATAGCCGCGGAACTCGGCGGAGCCGAGATTGGCATTGTATTTGTAGTCGCGATCGAGCGCGCCCCAGGCCCGCAGCGACTGCAACAGGATTTCCTGATCTTCCTTGGTCACCGTTTCGTCGAGCTTGCCTTGCTGGGTGACCTTGGCGAGCAGCTCCGACACCTGGCCCTGGAAATCCGCCTTGATGCTGCGGATGCGCTGCGGTTTGCCGTCGAACGCGCGGCCCGCGTGCAGATAGGCATTGTGGTTGAGCTGGATGAAGGGTTCCAGCGTTACATTGAGCCGCCGGCAATAATCGAGCAGCGCGCGATGGTGGTAGGGAATCCGCCACGGGCCCGGATTGAGGTAGAGCCCCTGCTCGAACTCGCAATTTTGCTTGAAGCCGCCGAGCTCGGTAAAACTGTCGCCGCCGCGGATCGTCCAGTTGCGGCCCCCGGGGCGGCTGTTGAATTCGAGGATCTGGACCTTGTAGCCGGCCTTGCGCAGTTCCAGCGCCGCCGTCATGCCCGCAAGCCCCGCGCCGAGGATCAGCACGGAGGCGCCTTTCGGATCGCCCGCGAGCTTGAGCGGCCCCTTGTAGGCGGATTCGGATGCGAAGCCGAGGCTCGTCATCGCATGATACATCGCCGAACTTCCGGCGATGGTACCGATCAGCGCGAGCAGGTCTCGCCGCTTGATCACAGGTCCGTTCTGCACCGGCATCCACCCAGCCTCATTGATCGCTTGGAGAGGGAAACGGTTGACGCGACCGCTGTCAAGAAAGGCCGCACGCTTCCGCGTGCACCCACACGCGTTTTTGATGCATCAGACCACACGCTCGCGATGCACGCGCCGGCAATCCATCTCGTAGTCGAGCCCGACCACCGGCGGCCGGTCGAAATGCCAGGTCAGGCCGTTGCGGAACACGCCGCGGCGACCGAGTTCGCTTTCGAGCACCGGATAGGCGTCGTACACGGTGTAGAGTTGCACTGCGGTGGTGTCCTTCCACGTCCCGCCGAATGCGCTCATCCGGCGTTCCATCTCGTCCAGCACCGATTTCGCCTTGGCCAGCATGCCGGCCGGGCTAGTGTCGCCGAATGCTACGATGTGGTCGCGGTAATTGGCCTTGCCCTCAACCGATTCTCCGCTGCCGGCCACGACGAAGCTTGTGGGCGCGTCCTTCGCCGGCACCGTGTACGAGAAGGCGTGAAAGCACGGCTCCTTGGGCGGATCGATCTTCGGACAGACATTGCTGCGCGCCACCGGATTGATGCCGTCCCGCATCACGCCCCATTCGATCAATGTCTTGATGTAGATGTCGTTGAACGCCTTGAAACCTTCCTCGGTAAACGGCGCCGGCGAGCGCAATTCGCAGGCGCCGAAAGCCGTGAGCGGACGCCCCGCGGCCGTGAGTATCTCGGCAATTTTGGCGAAGCCCGCCTTCAGCGGCACCGGTTCAAAGAACCTGACGCGCTCGATAGCAAAACCGGGAAGCGCACTGACGCCGCAGGAATACTGGCTGACGCCGGGCATGAAACGATAGCCGCTGTCGGCTGCTTCGACGGTGCTGGTCATGTCGCCTCTTGATGTGAGCGGGGAATGGCGTCGCGATAGTGGAGGCGGTCGTCGCGAAGATGTCAAACAGGGCGCAGCCACCATCCGTCGTCCCGGCGAAGGCCGGGACCCATACTCCGCAGCAGGTGTTGTGGTCAGGACTCGTCGTTCCAACAGTACGCAACAATTGACATCGGTGGTTGATGGTGTGGACGGCCCCCTACGGCATCAGTGTGCCAGAATGAGGTTGTTGCAAATCTCAGACAAAGGAGCCGTCCGTGGGAGAGATTATCCGAATTGGAATGGATACGTCGAAGCATATTTTTGTGCTGCATGGGGTTGATGCGTCGGAGCGGCCGGTGCTGCGCAAGAAGCTTTCGCGCAACCGGGTGTTGGAGTTCTTCGGCAAACTGCCGGCGACCGTGATCGGGATGGAGGCTTGCGGGGCTTCGCAATATTGGGCGCGGGAGCTCCGCAAGCTCGGCCATGAGGTGAAGCTGATGGCCCCACAGCTGGTGAAGCCCTACGTGATGCGGAACAAGAACGACGGGCGGGATGCGGAAGGGCTGTGTGAAGCGATGGGCCGGCC
>NZ_JYMU01000015.1:0-8589 GCF_000938235.1 Bradyrhizobium sp. LTSPM299 | reverse complement strand
GGCCGGCCCATCGCTTCACACAGCCCTTCCGCATCCCGCCCGTCGTTCTTGTTCCGCATCACGTAGGGCTTCACCAGCTGTGGGGCCATCAGCTTCACCTCATGGCCGAGCTTGCGGAGCTCCCGCGCCCAATATTGCGAAGCCCCGCAAGCCTCCATCCCGATCACGGTCGCCGGCAGTTTGCCGAAGAACTCCAACACCCGGTTGCGCGAAAGCTTCTTGCGCAGCACCGGCCGCTCCGACGCATCAACCCCATGCAGCACAAAAATATGCTTCGACGTATCCATTCCAATTCGGATAATCTCTCCCACGGACGGCTCCTTTGTCTGAGATTTGCAACAACCTCATTCTGGCACACTGATGCCGTAGGGGGCCGTCCACACCATCAACCACGAATGCAGATTGTTGCGTGTCGCTGGAACGACGAATCCCGTTCACAACTCCGGCTGCGGAGTATGGGTCCCGGCCTTCGCCGGGACGACAGTTTACGCAGCCGCCTCGATCTCCACCACGACCTTCCCGGTCGTCACCTGCTCACCCTCGGCGACGTCGATGGACGACACCGTGCCCGCTACGCCCGCGGTATGCACATGCTCCATCTTCATCGCCTCCAGCGTCATCACCGGCTGACCCGCCGCGACTTTGTCGCCGGCTTTCACCAGCAGCGCGACGACGCGGCCGTTCATCGCGGCGCGGACCTTGCCGTCGCCGCCGGCCGCACTCGCCGATTCCGGCGGCGCGAGCGTGAGATCCCGGGCCGACAGCGTAACGCCGCGATGCAGGACATAGAGTCGATCGCCATCACGCAGGAATCTCGCCGATTCCATCAGCCCGTCGTGGTGGAAGCGGATGCTATCGCGGCCGAGCTCGTCGATCTTGAAACGGTATTGGTCGCCATTGCGGGCGGCGAGGTTGCTGCCGTCACGTTCGCGGACGATCTCGATCTCCTGCACGCCATGGCCGAGATCGATCCGCAGGCCCAGCGGGAATGTCGCGGCGAGCGATCGCCCGCGTTGCCACGGCGGCGCGTGGGGATTGGTGACGTACAGCAGCAGCGCCGCCAGCGCGATGTCGTTGCCCTGATCGGCACGCGGGGCCAGCAGCGCATCGCGGTTCTGACCGATGAAGGCCGTGGTCGCCTCACCCTTGGCAAAGACGGGATGCCGCAAGCAATCGACCAGGAAGCCCTGATTGGTGGTGACGCCGAAGGCTGCGACCTGCTCCAGGGCGCAGATCAGCTTGCCCCGCGCCTCATCGCGCGTCGCACCATGGCTGATGATCTTCGCAATCATCGAATCGTAGAACGGTGGGATCGCCGCACCCGACTGCAGTGCGTGTTCGACGCGGACGGTCTCCGGCATCTGCCACAACGCCATCGTGCCCGATTGCGGCATGAAGTCGTGCCCGGCGTCCTCCGAGCAGAGCCGCACCTCTATGGCATGGCCGGAGAATTTGATGTCCCCCTGCTTCAGCGGAAGCGCCTCGCCGCTGGCGACGCGAAGCTGCAGCTCGACCAGATCAAGCCCGGTGATCGCCTCGGTGACGGGATGTTCGACCTGCAGCCGCGTATTCATCTCCATGAAGTAGAAATGGCCGTCGCGGTCGAGCAGGAACTCCAGCGTGCCGGCGCCTTCATAGCCGATTGCCTTGACGGCCTGCACAGCGACCGCGCCCATCCGGGCGCGCAGCTCCGGGGAGACCGCAGGCGACGGCGCCTCCTCGATCAGCTTCTGGTGCCGCCGCTGCACCGAACAATCGCGCTCGCCGAGATGGATCGCGTCGCCGTAGCGGTCGCCGAACACCTGGATCTCGATGTGACGGGGATCGACGATCGCGCGCTCGAGGATGACAGTCGGATCACCAAACGCCCCCTGCGCCTCCGAGCGTGCGCTACGCAGCGCATCCGGAAACGCTGCGGCATCAGCGACCAGCCGCATACCGCGCCCGCCGCCACCGGCGACCGCCTTGATCATCACCGGGAAGCCGATCGTCTTCGCCTCCGTCAGCATGACGGCATCGCTCTGATCGACGCCCTGATAGCCGGGCACGCACGGCACGCCGGCCTTTTGCATGATGTCCTTGGCGCCCGCCTTGTTGCCCATCGCGCGTATCGCTTCCGGCGACGGGCCGACGAAGACGAGTCGGGCATCGCGGCAGGCCTGTGCGAACGCCTCGTTCTCGGCGAGGAAGCCGTAACCGGGATGCACCGCACTGGCCCCGCTCGCTTTGGCCGCGGCGATAATCGCATCGATCTTGAGATAGGACTGCGCCGGCAACGCCTCGCCGATCCGCACCGCCTGATCGGCCTCGCGGACATGAAGTGCATCGCGGTCGGCATCGGAATAGACCGCGACCACGCCGTAGCCGAGCCGCCGCGCCGTGCGCATGACGCGCAGCGCGATCTCGCCGCGGTTGGCGATCAGGATCTTGAAGAACGGCGTCCGCTTCTCGATTGCCCCGCTCATGGCCGCGCCACCGAGAACTGCATGCGCTGCGGGTTGCGCGCCTCAGCCTCGCGACAGACCGCCAGCACTTCGGCTAGCACGCTGCGGGTATCGCGCGGATCAATCACACCGTCATCGAGCACGCGGGCGCTGGTCGAGAACACATCCATCTGGCCGTCGAACACGCCAACGATCTGCGCCTTCATCGCCTCCAGTCTCTCCTTCTCGATCGGCTTGCCGCGCCTGATGGCAGCGGCCTCGGTGACGATCGCCATGGTTTCGGCGGCCTGCTCGCCGCCCATCACCGCGGTCTTGGCGTTCGGCCAGGAGAAGCAGAAGCGCGGATGAAAGCCCCGGCCGCACATGCCGTAATTGCCAGCGCCAAAGGACGCGCCGCAATAGATCGTGATCTGCGGCACCGTCGCCGAGGTCACCGCCTGGATCATCTTCGAGCCGTGCTTGATCATGCCGGCTTCTTCATAGGCCTTGCCAACCATGTAGCCGGTCGTATTGTTCATATAGAGGATCGGCGTGCGCGACTGGCAGCAGGCCTGGATGAAATGCGTCGCCTTGTTGGCGCCGGGCACATCGAGCGGGCCGTTGTTGGTGATGATGCCGATTGCCTGGCCTTCGATACGGGCGTGGCCGCAGATCGTCGCCGGGCCGTAATTGGCGCCGAACTCGGTGAAATCGGAATCGTCGATGAAGCGCGCGATCGCCTGGCGCATGTCGACGGGCCGCTTGTGATCGACAGGCATGACGCCGAGCAGCTCCTCCGCGTCATAGCGTGGCGGCTTGAACGCGGCTTCGTCGCGCTTAGGCCGGTCCCAGGGCAGCTTGGCCATGATCTCGCGTGCGATGCGGAGCGCGTCGCGGTCGTCCTCAGCAAGATAGTCGCCGAGGCCCGAGATCGAGGTGTGCATCTCGGCGCCGCCAAGCTCCTCCTCAGTCGCAATCTCGCCAGTCGCGGCCTTGAGCAATGGCGGCCCGGCCAGGAACGCGCGGGTGCGGCCGCGCACCATCACGATGTAGTCGGACAGGCCGGTCTGGTAGGCGCCGCCGGCGGTCGACGAGCCGTGGGTGACGGTGACGACGGGCAATCCCGCCGCCGACAGCCGCGCCAGATTGCGAAAGATGTTACCGCCACGGACAAAATCCTCGACGCGGTAGCGCAGCAGATTGGCGCCGGCGCTCTCGACGAGCTGCACGTAAGGAAGCTTATTCTCCAGCGCGAGCTCCTGTACCCGCAACGTCTTGTCGATGCCATAGGGCTGCAGCGCGCCGGCATCAATCCCGGCATCGTTGGCGCTCACCATGCAGCGGATGCCGGAGACGAAACCGATACCGGCGATCAATCCGCCGCCGGGCACGCTCTTGTCCGCATCGGATACGTCGAACATGTAGCCGGCGAGCGTCGAGAGTTCGAGGAACGGCGAGCCGGGATCAAACACCAGCGCGACGCGCTCGCGCGGCAGCAACTGCCCACGCTTGTGGAAGCGGTCCTTGGCCGCGGCCGAAGCAGCGCGCGTCCGCTCCTCCAGCGCCCGCATCCGCGCGATCAGCGCCAGCATGCCGTCGCGATCGGCCTGGAAGCCCGCGCTGCCGGTTGCGATGGTGTTCTCAATGATGGCCACTAGGCACGCTCCGCAAAATATCCACTGTACTGTTGCCGCAGCTCGACCTTGCGCAGCTTGCCGGTCGCCGTCATTGGCATCTCGTCGAGGATCCGCACCAGCTTCGGCACCTGGAAGCCGCCGAGATGCTGTCGGCAATGCGCCTCGATCCCGGCCTCGTCGGCCACCGCGCCGGGCTTCAGCTTGACGAAGGCGGAGACCGCCTCGCCCCATTGCGGATGCGGCAGGCCGACCACGGCGGCGTTCTGCACGGCCGGATGCGCAAGCAGCGTCTCCTCGATCTTGACCGAGGCGACATTCTCGCCACCGGACTTGATCATGTCCTTCTTGCGGTCGAGGAACAGCACCTCGCCGTTGCCGTCGATCAATGCGAGATCGCCGGTGTGATGCCAGCCGAATTTGCGCGCCTCTTCGGTCGCCTTCGAGTCCTTGTAATAGCCCATCATCACGTTGGGTCCGCGGTGTACCAGCTCGCCGATCTCGCCGCGCGGCAGCAAATTGCCATTGTCGTCCATGATCGCGGTCTCGTTGACGATCAGCGACTCGCCCCAGTAATTGCCGAAACGATTCAGCTGCACCTCGGGTCGCGACATCGTGGTCGCGGGATACATCTCCGTCTGGCCGCTGGAGAGCACGAAGTTCGGGCAGAGATCGGCGATCGCGCGCTCCAGCAGCGGCTTGCCCATCGGCGCCATCGTATAGATGCAGCAGCGCAGGTCCGACAGGTCGTGGTCCCGGCGGCGCGGATGATCGAGGATGGCCTGGTACATCAGGGAGAGCCCGACGAACACGGTGAGCCTGTCGCGGACGATCGCCTCCATGCAGACGACCGGATCGAAGCCGCGCATCAGCGCCATGCGGCCGCCGACCGAGAGATAGCTGAGCAGCAGCACATGGCCGGCGCAGTGAAACAGCGGGAATTGTCCGGTGATCCCGTCGTCGCGAGAGAGCTGCATCTCGATACAGTTGCTCATCACGGCCATCACGACGGCGAGATGGCAGTGCATCGCGCCCTTCGGCCGCGACGTGGTGCCCGAAGTGTAGATGATCATCGCAAGGTCGCGGTCGTTGATCTCGATCTCCGGCTCGATGTCGGACTGGCCCGGCAGCAGGTCGTTGAAGCCTGGGAGACCGGCCTTCCCAGCATTGCCGGTCAGATCGATCGCGATCATCTCCATGCCGCGCGCGTCCAGCGCCGCGCGGCGATCGGCTTGCCCATGGAGATTGTCGTCGATAACCGCAAAGCGCACCTCGGCATGGCCGAGGATATAGTCCATATCCGCTGGTCCAAGCATGGTGTTGATCGGCACCCAGACGAGGCCGGCGCGATGAATGCCGAACAGCGCTTTGACGAACTCGATCGAGTTGTTGCAGATGGTCGCAATTTTCTCACCCGGCTTCAGGCCGCGCTGGACCAGATGGTTGGCGAAGCGATTGGCGTCGCGTTCGATCTCGGTGAAAGTGACGCGACGGTTGCCATCAGTCAGCGCAATGCGATCCGGAAATCGCCGCGCGGCGCGTTTCAGAAGATCGCCGATCGCAACCCGCCCGATGCGGCCTGGTCCGGTGACGCCGCCGGTTGCTGTGAGATTGTCCATGGACTTTCCTCCTACCTCGTCATTGCGAGGAGCGCAGCGACGAAGCAATCCACACTTTCTTCTTGTGGTGAAATGGATTGCTTCGCTACGCTCGCACTGACGGTCCGGTTGACGTCAGTGCCTGACCCAAAAAATCTTCCGCGCTTCCGCCGGGCTCGCGATCTCGCGACCTGCTCTTCGCGCGCATGCGGCCAACGCTTCGACGAGTTGCCCATTGGACGTCACCTTGGTGCCGTCACCAAGATAGAACGTATCCTCCAACCCGCTGCGCAGGTGGCCGCCGAGATCGGCGCAGCGCTGGTGCAAGGGCCAGATCTCGGCGCGGCCGATCGCGGTGACCTGCCAATGCGCGTCGGGCGCCTTCAGCTTCAACAGGATCGGCAGCAGCTCCGGATCGGCCGGCATGCCCGAGGCGACGCCCATCACGAAATTGTACTCGAGCGGACCGGAATACATGCCGGTCTGCCGGTACATGCCGACGCAGCGGACGATGCCGACGTCGAAGCACTCGAATTCGGGGATCGTGCCGGCCATTTTCATGACGTCGAGATAGTCCTGGATCTTCTCGACCGCGTTATCGAACATCATCGGCGGCCAGGCCCAGGTGTTGTCGGCCTTGACCTTGAGGTAGTTCAGCGAGCCGGCGTTGCAGGCTGCGATCTCGGGCCTGGTCTCGCGCACGCAGTTCAGCGCGCCCTGGTAATGCGGGCCCGAAGTGCCGGTGGTGTGGTTGATGATCACGCCGGGACAGGCCTCGCGGATCGCCTGCTGGATCTCCTTGCTGACATCAATCTCCCATGACGGCAGGTGGCCCTTGTTCGGTTCCTGCTGGCGCAGATGGATGTGCATGATGCTGGCGCCGGCATCGAACGCGGCCCTCGCCTCGCGCGCCATCTGCTCCGGGGTGACCGGGACGTTGTGCTGCTTCGGATCGGTGAGCACGCCGTTCAGCGCGCAGGTGATGACGGCTTTGTCGCTCATGATGTCGCTTGTCCCGGTTGCAGCGCACAGGCGCCGCTGACCGTCCATGATGAGAGATTTGTCTCCGCGCCATCTTGCGTTGACTGGCTACCCCGACGCTCTCACGCAGCGATATGCCGCCAGCCGGTTAACACAAGACGCAGAACGACATGGTGCGCTATCCTCGTGGCAAGCAAAAGCCTGGCGCAACAGGCAGGCCCCGCGGGGAGAACGTCATGGTCTCGATCAACCGGCGCACATGGCTCACGGGCGCCGCAGGCGCCGGCCTCGCTGCACTCGCAGGCAGCCGTCCTTCACTCGCGGAAGACATGCCGGGTGTCACCGCAACCGAGATCAAGATCGGCAGCACGACGTCGCTGAGTGGCCCGGTGTCGGCGCTCGGCGTGCAGGCGCGCTGCCAGGAAGCCTACTTCAAGATGCTGAACGAGCAGGGCGGCATCGCCGGCCGCCAGATCAAGTACATCTATTACGACGACGCGTTCAACCCGGCGAAGACGGTGGAGCAGGTGCGCCGGCTGATCGAGAGCGACAATGTCGCCTTCCTGTTCAACATGCTCGGCACTGCGCCGAACTCGGCCGTGGTCAAATACATCAACGCCGCCAAAGTGCCGCATCTGTTCCTGTCGGTGAACGGCGACAAATGGGGCGACTACCAGACCTATCCCTGGACCATGGGCTTTGCGCCGAGCGCGCGGACCGAGGCGCAGGTGTTCGTCAAATATGCGCTGAGCCGGAATCCGAATGCGAAGTTCGCGGTGCTCTACCAGAACGACGATCTCGGCAAGGATTTCGTCGCCGGCGCCAAGGATGTGCTGGGCGAGAAGTTCCAGAGCACCGCGGTGGTGGCCTCGCACGAGGTCACCGATCCCACGATCGATTCCCAGCTCGTCACCCTGCGCGGCGCCAACCCGGACGTGCTGATCTCAGGTACCACGGCAAAATTCGCCGCGCAGTCGATCCGCAAGATCTACGAGCTCGGCTGGAAGCCGATGCATTTCATCGCCAGCGGCGCCGCCTCGCTTTCCTCGACCATCTTGCCCGTTGGGCTCGACAAGGCGCAAGGCACGATCTCGTCGGCTTATGTGAAGGACGTCGCTGATCCGGCCTGGGCCAATGATCCCGGCGTCAGGGATTTCCTCACCTTCATGGAGAAGTACTTTCCCGACGGCAATCCGAAGGAAGGTTATAGCCTCTACGCCTACACGGTGGCGCAGGTGCTCAAGATCGTGCTCGAACAGTGTAAGGGCAACTTCACCCGCGACAACATCATGGCGCAGGCGAACAATCTCAGGGATGTCCAGATCCCCACGATGCTGCCGGGCATCCGCGTCAACACCAGCCCGACCAATCACCACCCGCTGCGGCAGCTCCAGTTGCAACGGATCGAGGGTCCGGGCTGGCTGCGGTTCGGCGAGGTGATCGAGGGCGCGAATCTCTAACCGTCGTCCCGGGCAAGCGAAGCGCGACCCGGGACCCATAACCACGAATGGTGATTATTTGAGTCCGCTGGAGCCATAGCCGTCTCAATTATTGAGATCGGTGGTTGATGGTGTGGACGGCCCCCTACGGCATCAGTGTGCCAGAATGAGGTTGTTGCAAATCTCAGACAAAGGAGCCGTCCGTGGGAGAGATTATCCGAATTGGAATGGATACGTCGAAGCATATTTTTGTGCTGCATGGGGTTGATGCGTCGGAGCGGCCGGTGCTGCGCAAGAAGCTTTCGCGCAACCGGGTGTTGGAGTTCTTCGGCAAACTGCCGGCGACCGTGATCGGGATGGAGGCTTGCGGGGCTTCGCAATATTGGGCGCGGGAGCTCCGCAAGCTCGGCCATGAGGTGAAGCTGATGGCCCCACAGCTGGTGAAGCCCTACGTGATGCGGAACAAGAACGACGGGCGGGATGCGGAAGGGCTGTGTGAAGCGATGGGCCGGCC
>NZ_JYMU01000014.1:0-1567 GCF_000938235.1 Bradyrhizobium sp. LTSPM299 | reverse complement strand
CGGCGGGCATGTGCCGCGAATGTCCTCAGCCGATGCCACAAGCACCGCATAAAGGTGGGTGAGCAAGAGGCGACCTATTTGTCGAAGGGAAACGAGTCCTGCCCCTCGAACCAATCGATCACCTCGAAGAGCATCCCGCGTCTCAGCATCTCGGCCTCCAGATCGGCCGCGTGTTTCTTCCACTCCGATGTGTCCCGCACCTTGAACTTCGGTTCGGCGCCGACGCGCTCCGCTGCATCATCGGCAGCCAGCGCACCGCGAACGGCCGCGTACATCATCGTGAGGCTTTCGCCAGTGAAGGCCGGATAGTCCATCTCGGGGATCCTACGAAAAAGCCGCCGCGGGGGATTCCCAGCGACGGCTGTAGCTCAATCCAGAAGGTCGTAGTGAAGGTGACCCCGACGAGTTAATTCGCAGTTACCGATCGCCGTGGCTGCCGGGCGTGTGTCACCAGCCGCTGCCGGTCACGCTTCCGGTGCAATCGTCGGCGCCGCTTCATGTCGACACCCGCCGATGTCAGGCCCCTCTTTGAGCCGGCCGGCGGCCACGAAACCATTTTCTCCGAACGCGAAGTCGTCCCGCAACAGATGGGGCCTAGCGTTGATGGTGTCGAACAACGGGGTTCGATCATTGTGATCCAGCTCACACGCACCACGAGCAGTCTGAGCTAAACAAGTGGTCAAATCCTCATCATGAGGCGACGCCGATGCTCTCAGAGAAATTCATTGTTCTGCTGGAAGCCGTTATCAGATCCCAAGGACATGTTTATCCGGACGGAAGCCCGCGGGTGGTAAGCAACTCTCCGCACGTCCCTGTGAAGCTGCCTGCAAAGTAGCACACGAAGCAGGCACCGAAACAAACCGGCCTCACCTCCTGTCATTGGACAAAGGGGATTCGGCTATGTCTGACGACCTTCATTTTGCGGATTTAGCAGAGGTATTGAAAGACGCTCACCTTCGGCGATCCGCTGATTTGGGCAGGTGGTTGAGGGAGTTCTTCCATAGGCGGCGCGAGGAAAGAATGGCCCGCGATCAAGAGCGAGCGCGCGCCTTGCCGCAGTCACAGAGCGGTCTCACGACGTAGGCTTTGCCCGCTCTCTGATCCAGTGCACATTTGCAGCTCAGAGGTTGAGTTATCGTCGCATCTACGATGCTCCGCTCGTGGAGCCGAACCGGGGGTTGAAAATGGCCGCAATCGCAAAAGCCCTCTTCCGTGTGTCGCACATCGATGGCGATGTCGAAACGTTCAAGACGCTGGTCATTTTTTGCGGTGTCGGTTTGTTGGTGTCTCTGCTCTTCGCAAGCTACGGGCTGGATTTGAGCGCCGGATTTTTTTGACGGAAAAAACGCCCTTTCAGCAAACACTCAGATTTGCCTCATTGGCGAAACTTGGAGGTCGCAATGAATGCCGTCGCAAGCGTTCTTTCCCGCGGACGGGGTCCTTCCGCCGACGAAGCGCTAAAGATTCTTGTAATTTGCGGCGTCGTCTTAGCCGTTTCGTTGCTTCTGGCAAGCTTGTCTGCCCATGTAGGACCAGCGCCGAGCGCCGTTGGCCTCGATGTAATGAA